>NZ_JBEXSW010000003.1:0-213671 GCF_040613775.1 Streptomyces sp. NPDC006208
GCCCCGCGCGGCGGGGCCTCACAGACGGCGCTGTGGCGGTGTCAGGGATTGCCCGGGCGCACCTCCGGCTCCGGCCGGACGCATCGGCTCATAGAACCTGGGTTCCCCTTGTAGTACTTCGGAGCTACTCGCAAGATGCATCCCCCGGCGGGACGCGGGCGACAGAGCGGGCTCCATAGCTTCGGTACCGGACATCACGACCGACGTCCGGTACGGAAGGATCACCCGCCATGGCGTCCCGCCAGCGCACAAGCCGTCTGCGTACAAGCTCTCTGCGCGCAAGCCGTCCGCGTACAAGCTCTGTGCGCGCAAGTCCGCTGCGCCGCACCTTGCTCGCCGCCTTCATCGCCGCCTCGGTGGCCCTGCCCGTGTCGGGGGCGGTCCGCCCTTCGGCCGTCCCGGCACCCGCACCCGCTGCCCTCGCGCCTCTTGAGGACGCGACTTCCCTCGCCCTCGCCGAGCGCTACGCCGCCCAGCGCGACGAGATCCGGGCGGCCGGGCGCAGCGCCGCCGGACACGGCGACCGGAGACGGGCCAAGGCGCTGCGTGCCATGGCGGCCCCGGCACGCAGCTTCCTCTTCTTCGACGGCCGGGACGGTGGCCGCTCGGCCGAAGTCTTCGGAGACCTGTCCCGGGCCGGGCGGATCGCCGTCCTCGTCCCGGGCTCGGACACCAACCTCGACTCGTACGGACGTTTCCGGGCCGGTGCCGAGGCGCTGGCGCGGGAGCTGGGCAGCGGGTCCGCCGTCGTCGCCTGGCTCGGCTACGGGACGCCCAGCACCGTGAGCCCAGCGGTAGTGACTCCCTCCCGCGGACAGGACGCGGCCCCCGAACTCCGTTCCTTCGTACGGGAACTGAGCCAGGCCCGGCCTACGGCGCGGGTCTCGCTCGTCTGCCACTCCTACGGATCCGTGGTCTGCGCCCGCGCCGCACGCACCCTCGAGGTCACGGACGTCGTCCTGTACGGCAGCCCGGGCGTGGGCTACGACCACGCCGCGGACCTCCGCACCCCGGCCACCGTCTGGGCCGGGCGAAGCACCGGCGACTGGGTCGCCCACGTGCCGCACACACAACTCGAACTCTCCTTCACCGCAGTCGGATTAGGCGCCGACCCGATCTCGCCCGAGTTCGGCGCCCGCCGGTTCGAGGCCGGCGACGGAGGCCACAGCGACTATCTGAAGCCGGGTTCCGTACCGCTGCGCAACATCGCCCGGATCGTCTCCGGACAGACCCCCTCCGAGGGCGGCCGTCATGCGTGACCTCGTCCGGCGGATCGAAGCCGCCACGCCTCCCGACCGCGACCGTGCCGTCGACGCACTGCGTGCGCTCGCCATCCTCGGGGTGGTGCTCGGCCACTGGCTGGTCACCGCGCTGGTCGCCGACAGCGGCACACTGCGCGGGGCGAGCCCGCTCCGGCATCTGCCCGAACTCGCGCCCGTGTCCTGGGCGTTCCAGACACTGGCTGTCTTCTTCCTGGTGGGCGGGCACGTGGCCGCGCAGAGCTACGCCGCCGCCCGCATCTCGGGTACCACGTACGGGCGGTGGTTCGGCACCCGGATGGCACGGCTGTGCAGGCCGGTCGTTGCCCTGCTGGTGGTGTGGACCGTGGTGGCGGGCGTGATGCTCGCGTCCGGCGTCGGCCTGGACACCGTCCGCGTGCTGGGCAAGCTCGTGCTGTCCCCGCTCTGGTTCCTGCTGGTCTTCGCGGTGCTGACGGCGGCCACGCCCCTCGTGACGAGGCTGCACCCGCTCTGGCCGCTCGCCGTCGTTCTGCACATCGACCTGGTCCGGTTCGGCCTGGACGGGCCCGAGCGGCTCGGCTGGATCAATGTGGCGGCCGGCTGGCTGGTTCCGTACTGCCTGGGCGCAGCCTGGGCCCGGGGCGGCCTGCAACGGCGCACGACCGCATGGGCGTTGGTGCTCGGGGGAGCCGGCGCCACCACCGGACTCGTCCTGTGGGCCGGCTACCCGGCCGCCATGGTCGGGGTGCCCGGTGCCGGGATCTCGAACCTCAACCCGCCCACCCTCGCGGCCGTCACCTTCGGTCTCGCCCAGTGCGGAGCCGCTCTGCTGCTGCTCGAACCGCTGCGGCGGGCGCTGCGACGCCCCGCCGCCTGGGCGGCGGTGGCACTGGTGAACCTGTCGGCGATGACCGTCTTCCTGTGGCACCAGACCGCCATGATCACGGTCATTGCGACCGGCCTGCTCGCGGGCGGTCCGCTGCCCGGACTGCACACCGTTCCCGACGGCGGCGGCTGGGTGCTCGCCCGCCTGGCCTGGCTGCCGGTGTTCGCGGTGGCGCTGACGGTGTGCTGGGCGGCCTTCTGGCCTCACGAACAGAGGCGGCGGGGGAGCCGCGGTGGCACTCGGGTCGTACGCGAACAGCGGGCTGCCCGGCCCACGGCGAAGGGACGTACCTAGGATGGATCTTGTGGACGACGGGGGAGGAAGGAACATCGGGGGGCGGCTGACGTCCGCGGTGCTTTCGGCGCCACGCGCCCTGCGGGAGGACCTGTGGACGGTGGCCCGCGATCCGCTGCCGCGCCGGGGCTGGCTGGGGTGGCTGCCGCATGTCCATGTGGTGCTCATCGCAGTCCTCTTGGGCTGGTGGCTGCCCGCAGAGGTTCTCGACCGGTCGGGGTCTTCGCGTGACCTCGTGCTGCTGCTCGCCGTGCTCCAGACGGCGGCCGCCGTCCTCGCGCTGTCCCGGCCGCTGCCCGCCTGGTGGCTGTCGACGAGCGTGCTCTTCCTGAGCGCGCAGGTCGTGGAGGGCACCACCGGTCCCGACGCCCACTGGCCCTGGAGCGCCCCGGCGATCTTGCTGCACACCCTCGTACTGCTGCTGCTCGCGTTGCGGGTCCGGCCGCGGATCGCGGTCGAGGCACTGGGGATCACCATGCTGACGGGGCTGGCCAACACCGCCTCTGCCGAGCATGTCCACAACGGTGTCCTCACACAGTGGGGGGTCGGCGCCTTCGTGATCGCCGTGGTGATCGGTACCTCCCAGCGCAGGAGCCGCGTGGCCCGGGAACGGCTGGTCGAACAGCAGGTACTCACCGCCGAGGAGCGCGGCCGCCGCACCGTGCTGGAGGAGCGCAACCGCATCGCCCGGGAGCTGCACGACGTGGTCGCCCACCACATGTCGGTGATATCGATCCAGGCCCAGGTCGCCCCGCACCTGGTGCAGAACCCGTCGGACGAGCTGAAGGAGAATCTCGCGGGCATCCGCGAGAACGCGGTCGAGGCCCTGACCGAACTGCGCCGGGTGCTCGGCGTGCTGCGCTCCGAAGACGCACAGGCGGACGGGGTACGGCACGCCCCGCAGCCCACTCTCGACCGGCTGGAAGAACTCGTCGGCAACGTGCGCGGCGCCGGGCTCACGATCACCACCGAGACCACCGGAAGGCCGCGCCCGCTGTCACCCGGCGTCGAACTGTCCGCGTTCCGCATCGTGCAGGAGGCGCTGAGCAATGCCATGCGGCACGCGCCCGGCGCGAGCGTACGGGTGGAGATCGGCTACGGCTCCGAGGAGCTCACCCTCCGGATCGCCAACACCGCGCCGGACGCCCCCGCCCCGCCCTCGCCCGGTGCCGGGCACGGGCTGCTCGGCATGCGCGAACGCGCTGCCATGCTCGGTGGCCACCTCGCCACCGGCCCCACCCCGCAAGGCGGTTACGAAGTGGCCGCGACCCTGCCCGCACGACGCCCCGCAGCCGACTGACCGACCTTGCTGCTCAATCCACCTTGTTGAGGACGACGCCCATGACGATCCCCATCCGTGTACTGATCGCCGACGACCAGATGATGGTCCGTCAGGGCTTCACGGTGCTGCTCAACGCCGAACCCGGCATCGAGGTCGTCGGCCTGGCGGTGAACGGTCTCGAGGCGATCGCCAAGGTCGCCGAACTCGACCCGGACGTGGTCCTGATGGACATCCGGATGCCCGAGCTCGGCGGCATAGAGGCGACCCGCCGCATCACCGAACCGGACGGCGCCACCGTCAAGGTCCTCGTACTGACCACCTTCGACCTCGACGAGTACGTGTACGAGGCGCTGCGCGCGGGCGCGTCCGGGTTTCTGCTGAAGGACGCCTCCGCCGGCGAACTCGCCCAGGCGGTACGGGTGGTGGCGGCCGGCGACGCGCTGCTCGCCCCGAACGTCACCAAGCGGCTCATCGCCGAGTTCTCCCGGATGACGCGCTCCCCGCGGGCGCCGCTCAAGGACCGCGTCGGCGGCCTGACGGAACGCGAGACGGAGGTCCTGTCCCTCATCGCGCAGGGCCTGTCGAACGCGGAGATCGCCGGGCGTCTGGTCGTGGCGGAGCAGACCGTGAAGACCCATGTGAGCCGCATTCTGGTCAAGCTGGGTCTGCGTGACCGGACCCAGGCCGCGGTCTTCGCGTACGAGACGGGCCTGGTGCGCCCGGCAGGTCACTGACCGCCGGGGACGCGTACCGGGACGGGATCAGCCCTGCCCGGAGGTGTTCGCCAGCGCCTCGGAGAGATCCTTCGCCACCTGCTGCAGCACAGGGACGATCTTCTCGGTGGCCGCCTCGGTGACCCGTCCGGCCGGTCCGGAGATCGAAATCGCGGCAGAGGTAGGGGAGTTGGGGACCGGAACCGCGAGACAGCGGACCCCGATCTCCTGCTCGTTGTCGTCGACCGCGTACCCGGTCCGGCGGACCTGCTCGAGCGCGTCCAGGAAGCCCTCGGGCGTCGTGATCGTCTTCTCGGTGGCGGCCGGCATGCCGGTGCGGGCCAGCAGCGCCCGTACCTCCTCGGCCGGGGTGTGTGCGAGCAGCGCCTTGCCCACGCCGGTGGAGTGCGGCAGCACCCGACGGCCGACCTCGGTGAACATACGCATGGAGTGCTTGGACGGCACCTGTGCCACGTAGACGATCTCGTCGCCGTCGAGCAGAGCCATGTTCGCGGTCTCACCGGTCTCGTCGACCAGCCGGGCGAGATAGGGGCGGGCCCAGGTGCCGAGCAGCCGGGACGCGGACTCGCCGAGCCGGATCAGGCGGGGACCGAGCGCGTAGCGGCGGTTCGACTGCTGTCGTACGTACCCGCAGACCACCAGCGTCCGCATCAGCCGGTGAATGGTGGGCAGCGGCAGTCCGCTGCTGGCGGAGAGCTCGCTCAGCCCGACCTCGCCGCCCGCGTCGGCCATGCGTTCAAGCAGGTCGAACGCGCGCTCCAGGGACTGCACGCCACCGGTGGCGGCGGGCTTGGCTGCGTCGGTGGCGCTGGCGCTGGACGTCGGCACGGCGGCGGTCCTTTCGGGCAGGCAGGGCAAGGCTGCAGCCTACCGGGCGCTGGAGCCGGACACACCGCCTGCGACGAGGGGCGTTGCTGCCGGTCAGGGCCTGTGTCCGGGTGTCCGCAGGCGTCCGGTGGGATCGGTCGGAGGCCTCCTCGGGGGAAGCAACGTTCTGTTGTGCGAAATTCTACTTCCGCTTTGTGGAAATTACCAACAGGGATGCTGGGGGGCGCACGCTGGGAGGGTGGGTCTTGACGGGTGGCGGCGTGGAGTGAAGACTCCTTCAACAGTTCGTTGAATTTCCTGGCGGTGGTTCCTGCGCCGTGGATCGGCGTGGATCGGCGAGGATCGCCGTGGATCGCCGGGGGAAGAGTGGGACGAGAGGGGAGCGGGGTGTCCGACGTGGACGTGAACGGGGACGTGGACCTGGTACTGCGCTCGACGCGCGTGGTCACCCCGGAGGGGACGCGCGCCGCGACGGTCGCCGTCGCCGCCGGGAAGATCGCGTCGGTCGGGGCGCACGACGCCGAGGTGCCACGCGGGGCCCGCCTGGAGGACTTCGGCGACGATGTCCTGCTTCCCGGCCTCGTCGACACCCATGTCCATGTGAACGACCCTGGCCGCACCGAGTGGGAGGGCTTCTGGACCGCCACCCGCGCGGCTGCCGCCGGAGGCATCACCACCCTGCTGGACATGCCCCTCAACTCCCTCCCGCCGACGACGACCGTGGCTCATCTGGCGGCCAAGCGGGACGTCGCACGGAGCAAGGCGCACATCGACGTCGGCTTCTGGGGCGGCGCGATCCCGTCCAACGTCAAGGATCTGCGGCCGCTGTACGACGCCGGCGTCTTCGGCTTCAAGTGCTTCCTGTCGCCGTCCGGCGTCGAGGAGTTCCCTGAGCTCGACCAGGAGCAGCTCGCCCGCTCCATGGACGAGATCGCCGGGTTCGGCGGCCTGCTGATCGTGCACGCCGAGGACCCGCATCACCTGGCGTCCGCGCCGCAGCGGTCCGGGCCCGCCTATGCCGACTTCCTCGCATCGAGGCCGCGCGACGCCGAGAACACCGCGATCGAGAGCCTGATCGACCAGGCCGGGCGGCTGAACGCCCGGGTGCATGTCCTGCACCTGTCCTCGTCCGACGCGCTGCCCCTGATCGCGGCGGCCAGGCGCGAGGGCGTACGGATCTCCGTCGAGTCCTGCCCGCACTTCCTCACCCTCACCGCCGAGGAAGTCCCGGACGGCGCAACCGAGTTCAAGTGCTGTCCGCCGATCCGCGAGGCCGCCAACCAGGACCTGCTCTGGCAGGGCCTCGCCGACGGCACGATCGACTGCATCGTCTCCGACCATTCCCCCTGCACCACCGACCTCAAGACCCCGGACTTCGCTTCGGCCTGGGGCGGTATCTCCTCACTCCAGCTGGGTCTCCCGGCGATCTGGACCGAGGCCCGCAGACGCGGCCACACCCTCGACGACGTCGTCCGCTGGATGTCGGCGGCCCCCGCCGCACTCGCCGGACTGGGTGCCAAGGGCGCCATCGAGGCCGGCCGCGACGCGGACTTCGCCGTCCTCGCGCCCGACGAGACCTTCACGGTCGACCCGGCCGAGCTGCACCACCGCAACCAGGTGACCGCATACGCCGGCAAGACCCTGCACGGAGTCGTCAGATCGACGTGGCTGCGCGGCGAGCGGATCGTGGAGAACGGCACCCTGGCCGCGCCGTCCGGCCGGCTGCTCGAAAGGAACAACTGATCGTGTCCATCCCTTCCTTCACCGGCGACGCCGATCCTTACGGCGGCGGCGACCCGTACGCCGACCACCGCACCGCCGACTTCCCCTTCACGCACCACGCCGACCTCGCCGACCGGCGTCTCGGGGCGGCCGTCGTCGCCGCCAACGACGAGTTCTTCGCGGAGCGCGAGAACCTGCTGAAGCCCGGGGCCGCGGAGTTCGACCCGGAGCGCTTCGGTCACAAGGGCAAGATCATGGACGGCTGGGAGACACGCCGCCGCCGTGGCGTGTCCGCCGAGCAGCCGCACCCCACGGACGACGACCACGACTGGGCGCTCGTACGGCTCGGCGCTCCCGGCGTCGTCCGCGGCATCGTCGTCGACACCGCGCACTTCCGCGGCAACTACCCGCAGGCGGTGTCCATCGAGGCCGCCTCGGTGGCCGGATCCCCCTCGCCCGAGGAGCTGCTCGCGAGCGACGTGAAGTGGACGACGCTGGTGCCCCGCACCCCCGTCGGCGGCCACGCGGCCAACGGCTTCGCCGTCGACGTCCGGCAGCGCTTCACACATCTGCGCGTCAAGCAGCACCCCGACGGCGGCATCGCCCGCCTGCGGGTCCACGGCGAGGTCGCCCCCGACCCGGCATGGCTCGGCGCGCTCGGCACCTTCGACCTTGTCGCACTGGAGAACGGCGGCCAGGTCGAGGACGCCTCCGACCGCTTCTACTCCCCGGCCACCAACACGATCCAGCCCGGCCGTTCCCGCAAGATGGACGACGGCTGGGAGACCCGCCGGCGCCGTGACAAGGGCAACGACTGGATCCGCTACCAGCTGGTGGCGCAGGCCGAGATCCGCGCCGTCGAGATCGACAACGCATATCTGAAGGGGAACAGCGCGGGGTGGGCGGCGCTGTCCGTACGCGACGGCGAGACGGACGAGTGGCGCGAGGTACTGGCCCGCACCCGGCTGCAGCCCGACACCAACCACCGTTTCGTGCTCGGCACCCCCGCGGTCGCGACGCACGTCCGGATCGACATCTACCCCGACGGTGGCATCTCCCGGCTGCGGCTGTTCGGCTCGCTGACCGAGCACGGCGCGGCGCGGCTGACCGCCCGGCACCAGGAGTTGGGCGGCTGACGCCCTGCACACGGCGCGCCGGTGTGGAGCACCGGCGCGCCCCCGGCGTGCCCGTCACGTACCTCGACCGCTGACCGGAAGGATACGGTCCGGACCGCGGGGGGACCGGCCGGGCCGACCGATGACTTCTCGGTGCCGGCGGGGTCTGACCTGATGACCGCCATCGCACTCCGGAAGCAGGCACGGCCATGGCAAAGCTCACCTTCACCCAGTTCCTGACCCTGGACGGCGTCTACCAGGCGCCCGGCGGCCCTAACGAGGACCCGAGGAACGGGTTCGATCTGGGCGGCTGGTCCGTGCCGTACGGGGACGAGGACTTCGGCCGGTTCATGAACGAGGTCTTCGAGCGGCCGTCCGCCTTCCTTCTCGGCCGCCGCACCTACGAGATCTTCGCCGGTTACTGGCCCAAGCATGACGATCCTGCCGACCCGGTCGCATCGAAGCTCAACTCCCTGCCGAAATACGTCGCTTCCACGACGCTCGAGCAGGCCGACTGGGCCGGCACCACGATCATCGGGCGGGACGACCTGGCCAAGGAGGTCACCGAACTCAAGGAGCGCGCGGACGGGGAGGTGCAGATGCACGGCAGCGGCGGCCTCGCCCGGTCCCTGCTGGCGCACGACCTGATCGACACGCTGCACCTGCTCGTCTTCCCCGTCGTCCTGGGCAAGGGAATCCGCCTGTTCGCCGACGGCGCCGAGCCCACCGCGTTCCGGCACACCGAGGCCAGGACCACGGGCGCGGGCGTTGCCATCCACACCTACGAACTGGCGGGGCGGCCCGAGTACGGCTCCTACGTGACCGAGTGAAAGATGTAGCACTCACGTTGTCCGCCCCGGTACCGTGATCGCTCCATGTGCGAGCCGCCGAGGTCTCCACCAGCCCCTGTCCGTCGGAGATCCAGGTGTCGTCGCTCGCCGTACCCGCCCCCGCCCTCGCCCCACGCAGGGCGTGGCCGACCGATCTGCCCGTGCTGGTGGTGGCCGTGGTGTGGGGCGCGAGCTATCTCGCTGCCAAGGGCATCACCACCACGCACACCGTCGTCGCCGTACTGGTGCTCCGCTTCGCGCTCGTCCTGCCCGTGCTGGTGGTCGCCGGACAGCGCAGACTGCGCACCCTGACCGCCGCCCAGTGGCGCGGCGCCGCGGTACTGGGACTCATCCTCAGTGGGATCTTCCTGCTGGAGACGTACGGTGTGGTGCACACCTCCGCCACCAACGCCGGGCTCATCATCAGCCTCACGATGATCTTCACTCCGCTGGCCGAGGCGGCGGTGAGCCGGCGGCGCCCCTCGGGGTCCTTCGTGGCGGCGGCCGCGCTCTCCGTCGCCGGAGTCGTCCTGCTGACGCAAGGCGGCGGATTCACCACTCCCTCGCTCGGCGACCTGCTGATGCTGCTCGCCGCGCTCGCCCGCACGGTCCATGTGCTGGCGATGGCCAGGCTCACGGCGGTCCGCAGCGCGGACTCGCTCTCGCTGACGACGATCCAGCTGGGCACCGCGGTAGCGGTGTTCACCGTGCTGGCCGCCATCCCCGGCACCGGCGCTTCGCCCTGGGCCGTGGCCGTCGGCTTCGGCCCGCGGGAATGGGCCGGACTGCTGTTCCTCTCCGTCTTCTGCACGCTGTTCGCGTTCTTCGTCCAGATGTGGGCCGTACGCCGCACCTCGCCGTCCCGCGTCAGCCTGCTGCTCGGCACGGAGCCGCTGTGGGCGGCCGCGGCGGGCATCGCCATCGGCGGTGAACACCTGGGCGCCGCGGGCCTGGTGGGTGGGGCACTCGTCCTTGCCGGTACCAGCTGGGGGCGGCGCGCAGCCGACCGGACCGACTGCTAGGTTCGGCGGCCATGCGATCACTCACGTACGACATAGAGTTCCGTGCCCGCGCCAAGAAGACCATGGGATGGGGCTTTGCGCTGCTGTCCGCAGCGGCGCTGCTGTGGGTGTGGTGTGCCGTGCTGCTGGCGATGCCGTACACGGCGGGGAACGACCATGAGTGCGAGCCCCGCCTGTTCACGGAGTGGGGCACGGCCAACGAGGGCGGGGACGGGTCCTCGTGCGCGGAGGAACGCGACTGGCCCGAGGCGCTGGCCGTGCTCGGACTCTCGGTGCCGGTCTCGGTCATCGGCGCGGTCCTCTACACCAGCGGCAGCGTCAGCAACCGCATGAGCGAACACGCCGCCGAGATCACCCGCCTCAACGAGGCCGCCGACCGGTCCGGCACGTAGCGGCGCTCACCACGCGCCCCGACGAGTGCCGGGCAGCATTTGTGCTCGTCGATTCACCCCGTACCCGTCCGTGCCGCCGATGGAATTCAGCGATGCCTTTGGATTTCTCACAGGATCCGGCGCCGATGATTTGCGAATTGCCGGGCCGCAGTGAAAGTTCGCCCATGTGTTCCCATTTTCCGGCGCGCCAACGCGCAGGGGCGACGGGGCCCCGGCGGTTCGAGGGGCCGGCCGCCGGTCCCTCGGCCTTGGCCCGTCCCGCCGCGGTCGTATTCCCTGCATCTTCCGCCATCACTTGTTCGAATTCACAATTCCTGCACTATTTCAGTGAATGATTGCACCGCAGAGTCCGATCTCACAGACACCCCATGTGTGTTGGAGAGGTGCGTTAACCGGCGATTTACTGGCGTGCAGTTGCGTGGAATTGGCCTTCCTGTGCACTCGTGGTCCGTGTTGAGCCGCCCATGACAGGAGGGAGGGGCTGATGCCCTTCTTCGCCAAGGCGGCATGGCCGGGGGACCACCGCGACGAGATCGTCGCAGGCGTGCTGGTAGGCGCTGTGGTGGTCGTACTCGGCTATGCCTCAGGTATCGGGGCCGGCGGCAGTGTCGCCGGCCAGGAGACACAGGCGGTCGGTCCACCCGCCGCCACAGCGCCCCCCGGGACCGAGCAGCCGAGCGGTCCGGCCGAGTCGCAATCGGCCGAGCCGCCCGCTGTGGACCAGCCCGTCGGCGGCGGGGACATCGGGTGGGCCGCAGACATGACCGTCCCGGTGCTGCCTCCGGGCGCCGGCATGCCAGGTCACGGCCACGGCGGTGGGGAACACGGCGACGACGAGGGGCACACGGGCGGCGAGGAGCACACGGGCGGCGGGCCAGGCCCGGGTCCCGGCCCGTCCGTACCCGGCTCCGCGGCCCCGACTCCATCAGCGCCATGCAGTGACGGCGAGGTACATCTCGCCGAACCACTGCTCACAGGGGTGCTGGACCTGGTCCCGGGCACACTCTCCGGCTTGCTGGGCGGCGGCACTCCACCGGACCCGGAGCCCCGCCCGGCACCGCCGATCTGCACCGGCCTGGAGGCGGCGGTTGCCTCCCCGTCCCCGGGGGCAACGCCGTGACTGCGGCGCGCCGCCGCATTCCGGAGCTACTGGTCGTGTTGGTGGCGGCCTGGCTGTACGGGATCGCTGCCGCGCCCACTGCTGCGGCTCACACCGAACTCCGGTCCGCCGACCCCAAGGACGGCGCGCATCTGAAGTCCGTGCCGGACGCAGTGGAGTTGACCTTCAGCGAGGCGGTCCATCCGCACGGTCTGCGGGTCACAGCGGGCGGCGAACCCTTGACGGTCACCGTCCCGCCGGCCCGCCCTGCACACGCCGTGGTCGACCTGGGCACGGCGAAGCCCGCCGGCAGCCGGCTGACGCTGAACTGGCGGGTCGTCGACGAGGAGGACGGCCATGCCATGTCCGGCCATATCACCTACCGGATGGCAAAGGCGGCCGCGCCTACGCGATCGGGGGTCGTGCCGGAGCCGTCGGACGCCGCGCGCGAGGCATCTCCCGCAGTGAAGCATGCGCTGGTGGCGGCTCGTTGGGCCGGCTATCTCAGCCTCGCGCTGTTCGTGGGCGGTCTGGCATTCCTCGCGATGCTGTGGCCGCAGGGCGCGACCGACGTCGGCACGCGGCGGGTGCTTGCGCTGTCGTGGGCGGGCGGCCTGGTCGCGACCGTCGCGCAGGCCGGACTGCAGGGTGCTCACGTCGCAGCCGGCACGCCGGGCGACGCGCTCACCCCGGCTGCGTTCTCCGAAGTGCTGGACAGCGAGGCCGGTGTCGTACTTGCTGCCCGGGCGCTGCTGTGGCTGTTGGGCGCGGTGGTGCTGGCCTCCGTACTGCAAGGCGGTGAACGAGCGGCGCGCTCGCCCAGCTGGCGGGTAGGCATGGCCGCCGTCAGCCTCGCTCTGCTGCGCGCGACCGGTATGGCCGGCCACAACGCCGAAGGCTCGCATCCTGGCTGGGGCGGGCCGGCCGACCTGGTGCACCTGGCCGGGATCTCCCTGTGGATCGGCGGGCTCGTCCTGCTCGTGGTCGGCGTGCTCCCGCGCCGCAGGAGCGAGGAACTGGCAGCGGTCGTACCCCGCTATTCGCTGCTCGCCTTCACCTCCGTAACCGCCATCGCCGTGACCGGAGCGGTGCTGACCTGGCAAGTCGTCGGCTCCTTCGGGGCATTGCTGCACACCTCGTACGGACATCTGCTGCTGGTCAAGCTCGCGATCCTCGCCCTGGTGCTGGCAGCCGCGCAGCGCAGCCGCACCTGGGTACGCAACCGGCTCGACCTGGCCGTGCTGCGCTGCGATGCCGCCACTGTCCGGCCCCTGATCCGCTCGGTTGCGTTGGAGGCCTGCCTGGTGCTCGCCGTACTCGCCGCAACGAGCCTGCTGGTCACGGCCAACCCCGGCCGCTGACCATCCCTTCCCCCGTCCCCGTCCCCGATCCGCTCGTCCCACCCACCATGAGGAGTCAGTCCATGGAAGTCGAAGAACCGCAGGCGAAAGGCGTGCCGCGCCGGGGCAACCGCGCGCTGCTCGTGACCGGAACCGCGGCCGCGCTCTCCGCGGTGGCCTGCCTGGCGGCACTGCAGTCCGGCGCGGGCGCGTCGCAAGCGCCCGCACGGTCGGCGGTGGTGGCCGATCAGGCCGCTGCGGCAGAGAGGAAGTCCGCCGTCACCGTCCAGATGAAGAACAACACGTTCACCCCGGCGAAGCTGACCGTGAAGGTGGGTGACACGGTGACCTGGACGAACCTGGACACGGCTCCGCACAACGTCACCACGACCAGCGGACCGGAGAAGCCCGCCTCGAAGAATCTCAACAAGGGCGAGAGCTGGTCGTACACCTTCACCAAGGCGGGCACGTACACGTACTACTGCACGGTGCACCCGGACATGACGGCCGAGATCACGGTGGTCGCGGGCGGTGGAGGCAGCTCCGGCGGTACCAGCGGCGGTACCTCGTCCGGTGGCTCCAGTGGCGGGCACACCACTGGAGGCGGTATGTCGTCCGGTGGTTCGACCGGCGGCCACACCTCTGGTGGCAGCTCGTCCTCGGGCGGAACCACAGGTGGTTCCGGAGGCAGTTCGTCCTCCGGCGGCTCCTCCGGCGGCTCCTCCGGCGGCTCCTCCGGCGGTGGCGACGGTGGCGACCCCGAGTGCCAGGACGTCCGCCAGGTCCTGCTCCCCATCCTTCAGCACCTGAAGGGCGCACACCTGGAGGAGTCCCCGGGCCGGCAGGTCCAGGACGCCCTGCAGCTCGACCAGTACATCAAGACGCACACCGTCTGGGTCGAGAGCATCCTCACCCCGCTGGTCGACGGCAGCGGTTCGACCGCCGACAAGACTCTGACCGTGCTGCTCCAGCACGTGAAGGGGGCGCACCTGGAGACATCACTCGGGCAGCAGCTGGCTGACGCACTCAACGTCGACTCGTACGTCAAGACCCACACCGTGTGGGCCGCGAACCTGATCGGGCCGACCGAGGACTACCTGACCGGGAACTGCTGATCCCGGCACGGAAGCAGCGTGATGGCGGACCGGCCGAGTCGCAATCGGCCGGTCCGCCACCACACGGGCCATTATCTACGATCCGGAGTTCGCCGCATGAACCTCAGCCGTCCCCGAACCTTCGTCTGTCTCCTCACGGCCCTCGTGCTGTCTCTCTTCGTGCCCACGGCCCCGGAGGCGAGGGCCGCGAGCCGCACCGTCACGATGAGCAACTACTCCTACGGCCCGTCGACTTTGATCATCGACGCCGGGTCCACGGTCACCTGGGTCAACCGTGACACCGCCCCGCACGATGTGAAGACCACCTCCGCACCGGTCGCCGTCCACTCCCCGATGCTCGACAAGGGAGGCACCTGGAGCTTCACCTTCACCACCCCTGGCACCTACAGCTATTACTGCACCGTCCACCCCGACATGACTGCCCGGATCATCGTGAAGGCCCCGCCGGCCGCCCCCGCCCCACCTCCCCCACACTCGCACGCACACCCCCAGCCGCCTGCCCGGCAGCCGATGTCCAGCACGCCCCGTAACAAGGCCTCCACCAGTGCCCCGGCACAGCACCACTCCGCCGGGTCCCCTGCCGGCGCCTCCTCGTCGAGGGCCACTGCACCCACAACGACCCTCACCCCGGCGGTGCCCGCTCCCGGCCCGGCCCAGGCCGCATCCGCTCCGGCAGGCGCCTCCCGCCCTGTGCAGCCACTCCTGCTGCTCGCCGGAGTGGTCAGCGCTGTCGCCGTCATGTGCCTCCTGCTCGTTGGCTCCCGCGCCCAACACCGAGGCGGTGACGGGGACGTGGCGTAGCGGCTGGGCGGGGTCTGTTCGATCACCGGACTTCGTGCCCGATTGAGGGTGAGGCCGCCTACAGCACGCGCAACACCTGGTCGACATCACGTTCGCGTCTGGCCAGCGCATGCAACACGGCCTGATCGCCATGCCGGTCGCGGGCAGCTGCGACGAGCACGTCAACCGCGATCGCGAGTGCGGCTTCGGGCGCCTCGCAGCGAGCGCCCACGCTCAAAGCCAAGTCATCGAGGTGAACTGCCAGTTCGACACAGCGGGTCCGGAGGTAGCCGTCGAGCAGCATTTCCTCTCCTGGTCGGTGGAGGATGGCCACTCGCCGATCGGCCGGCTCCTTGTTCAACCGATGCGCCAGCCGTTGCCACGCAGCCCGCGCCTGCTCAGCCACGATGGTGGAGCCGGCTGCGGCCGTTTCCTCGCTCCGTGCACGCACGCCGACGTTGAGCGCGGAGTCGGGCACGGACGTGTCGACGAGCCTGGCGTAGTAGCGCACCGGTGACACCGGTTCCGCGCCGACCACCTGGCCATCAAGGAACCACTCGACCTGCAGAACGCTGCGCGCAAGGTGACCGGCCAGTCCACCCACCGACATCCCCGGCAGCACGGACTCTTTCTCCCAACCGTTCGCCACCTCTTCCGTCGCCAGGAGCTGCACGGCCCGTTCGGCAGCCAGCAGGTACGCCTTCCGTGTCTCCGTCGTCATGCCAGGCATCCTGCCCGCACGAAGATCGCAGCAGCCGAGGTGTCCACATGTTGACCAGTTGGGCCGACATGTGGACACGGGCTTCCGTCGGACCGCTCCGGCCGCCGTGCCGCCTGGCGCTCCGTCGGCACCCGCCGCTGCACGGTATGCGCCGCCGAGGGTTGCGGACACGCCGCGCTCGCAGGCAGACCACCCGCCGGCCGCGTCCCCGACCTCACCGGGCAATACACCTAGCCGCGACGCCCGGGGCGGTCCGCTGCCACCATCAGGGCCATGCCCACCACCGCCAGCACGATGCTTGCGTAGAGCTCGTAGCCGTCGAGGAAATCGAGGCGCCGCACGACGCCCCAGAGGCGGAACCACCCGGTCAGTTCGTGCAGCACCCCGGCCGCGCCCCAAAGGAACAGAACGAACCCCGCCACCTCACAGAATTTCCTCATGCCGCCAATCTCGCGGCCGGGCGGGCGGCAGTGCGTCGGCCGTCGGCATCGGGCCGAGCCGACGAAAGTCTGAGCCTGCGCGACTTTGGTCGCTTCCCCCGGCCGGACGGCCCGGGCCAGGCTTCCAGGCGCATAGATTTGTCGATATGACGCGTACGGAGTACCCATGGCTGCTGCCCTCCGCCATGGCCGACCCCTTCAATCCCGATCTGCCCGCCGAGCGGCCGCGGGTCCGGCCGCGGCGTACCGTGCGCGACTGGATCGTTGACACCGTCATCTTCTTCGCCGCCGCCGCAGTCGGGCTGCTCGCCGGTGAGGCGAGCTCGCAGGCCGGCAATTCCGATCTCGTCGTCTTCGCCGACCAGATCGTCGGCGCGGCGGCATGCTGCGCGCTCTGGCTGCGCCGCCGGGCGCCGGTCGCGCTCGCTGTCGTTCTGGTCGTGGTCGGCGCGGTGGCACCGGTCGCCGGAGGCGCACTGCTGCTGAGCCTGTTCAGCCTGGCCGTGCACCGCCCGTTCAAGCCCGTCGCGATCGTCGGCGCGCTCGCGATCGTGTCCTGCGCTGTACAGGCCGTCGTACGCCCCGACCCGACCATCTCGCTGCTCGGCGCGGTCGTCGTCGGGGTGCTCCTGGTGCTGCTGATGATCGGTTGGGGCATGCTCGTGCGCTCCCGCCGGCAGCTCGTGCTCGCCCTGCGCGAGCGCGCCCGCCGGGCCGAGACAGAGGCGGAGCTGCGCGCCGAACAGGCGCAGCGGCTCGCCCGTGAAGCCATCGCCCGCGAGATGCACGACGTGCTCGCCCACCGGCTGACTCTGCTCAGCGTGCATGCCGGTGCGCTCGAGTTCCGGCCCGACGCGCCACCGGCCGAGGTCGCCCGTGCCGCCGGCGTCATCCGGGACAGCGCCCATGAGGCGCTCCAGGACCTGCGCGAGATCATCGGCGTGCTGCGGGCTCCCGGGGAGAGCGACGGGCCCGACCGGCCGCAGCCCACGCTCACCACGCTCGACGCGCTGGTTGAAGAGTCCCGGCGGGCCGGGATGAAGGTCGTCCTCGACAACCGCATCGGCGACCCGGACGCCGTGCCCGCCGCCACCGGCCGTACCGTCTACCGCATCGTCCAGGAGGCCCTGACCAACGCCCGTAAACACGCGCCGGACACCGAGGTCACCGTCGGCCTGCGCGGCGCACCGGGCGACGGGATCACCGTGGAGGCCGGCAACCCGGCGCCGGTCGGTGACTTCGAGAAGGTCCCCGGTTCCGGGCAGGGGCTGATCGGACTGACCGAACGGGCCACCCTCGCGGGCGGCAGGCTGGAGCACGGGCCGCGGGAGGACGGCGGATTCGGCGTGCGGGCCTGGCTACCGTGGCCGTCATGACAATCCGGCTGATCATCGTCGACGACGACCCCCTCGTACGGGCAGGACTCTCCCTCATGCTCGGCGGCGCAGCGGACATCGAGATCGTGGGCGAGGCCGCGGACGGTGCGCAGGCCACGGATCTCGTCGAGCGACTCGCACCCGACGTGGTCCTGATGGACATCAGGATGCCCGTGATGGACGGACTCGCCGCGACCGAGGCACTGCGCCGGCGGCCCGGCGCCCCCGAAGTCGTCGTCCTGACCACGTTCCACGCCGACGAGCAGGTGCTGCGGGCCATGCGCGCGGGCGCGGCCGGGTTCGTACTGAAGGACACGCCGCCCGCCGAGATCGTGGCGGCGGTACGCAAGGTGGCGGCAGGCGACCCGGTGCTGTCCCCGGCGGTCACCCGGCAGTTGATGACGCACGCCGCGGACAGCGGGCCGGGCACACGCAAGGGCTCGGCCGGGCGGAAGCTGAGCGCGCTCGCGGAACGCGAGGTTGAGGTCGCGGTCGCGGTGGCCCGCGGCAGGTCCAACGCCGAGATCGCCGCCACGCTGTACATGAGCGTGCCGACGGTCAAGACCCATGTCTCACGGATCCTGGCCAAGCTGAACCTCAACAACCGTGTCCAGATCGCGCTGCTGGCCCATGACGCGGGTCTGCTCGACGACGAGGATGTTACGTAGGCTGAGGCGGTGACGATCACCGACCTGGGGGAGTACGGGGCGGAATTCCTCGCGAACCCGTATCCGTGCTGTGCGCACCTGTGTGAGGCAGGGCCGGTCCACCACGTGCGCTCGGCGGAGGGCGGGCTGTTCTGGCTGACCGTCGGGCACGAGGAGGCGCGGATCGCCCTCCGCTCACTGCTGTGGCGTTGCCCCGGCCTGGCGCTGGACACGTCGCCGGGCCCGTACGAGTGGCTGCCCGGCCTCTTGATGCGCGGCGTGCGGCGGCTCCCGGTGCGGTGGTAGCGGGGTATGGCGGAGAGAGCGCGCTATGTGGTGGTCCGCGACGGCGTATGGCAGCAGTACTACTGGCGCTGGGGCGCGCCGTCGTTCGGGCTCGACATCCTGGAGGGACCGGACGCTTTCAGCCGTTTCGTCGCCGGCCGACAGGAGGCGGGCCCGGGTGGCTGGATGGACGACGTCCAGTGCGAGGCCGCAGCGGTCGTGGACCACGACGCCCGGGTGCTGCTGCTGTTCACGTGGCACCTGGAGAGCTGGGACGAGCGGTCGGTGATGTTCGAGGTACTGGCCAGGACCTGGCCGGGGTGGCGGGTGCGCTGGGCGTACGACGGCCTGGAGGACATCGTCGCGCACGTGGGTGTGCAACGGGAGCTGGTGCGCAGCGAGCTCGCCACCCGCGGCGGCCATGTGCCCTTCGACCCGGCCGACTTCGACGAGCCGGACTTCACGCTCGCCGTCACCGTGGCCTACCGGGACGGCACACAGGGCCACTTGGTGGCGGGGGAGAATGTGGCGGACGTCCTGGGACACGGACCGGAAGTGGTCAGACAGCTGTTGCCCGGTACCCGGGCCCGTACGGCGCCCCGGATCCCGTACGGCGGCGTCCACATCGACGTGCCCGCAGGGGAGGTCTCGGCCTGGACGCACGGCAACTTCCTGGGCGGGGCGGCGGCCGGACGGCCGCCCGGCTGGGACGGCTGGCAGTGACCTGCTGGTTCGACGCTTATGGCAAGCAGCAAAAGGCGAGCGGCGGCGCGATCCTGTTCCCGGCGCCGCTCCGAGCCGCAGGCGTCCGCGCATGGCTCGAACAGCTCGACGAACACCACCCGCCCGGCGCCCCCGGGACCGAGCAGCGAAGGGAACTGCGCGACGTGCTCACGCAGCTCTCCACGACTCTCCATGACCTGAGAGGAAGACCGTGACCACCGACGCCGCGACAGTCGATCTCGCCGCCCTCGGCGAGGACTTCACCCGCAACCCCTATCCCGTCTACGCCGAGTTACGCGCCCGCGGCCCCGTGCACCACATCCGGATGCCCGAGGGGCACGAGGCCTGGCTGATCGTCGGATACGAGGCCGGGCGTGCCGCTCTCGCCGACGCCGCCCTCTCCAAGGAATGGCGCAACGTCTCGCCCGAGCTCGGCATCGCCCCGCTCTCCGCCGGTATCACGATGCTCAGCGCCGACGCTCCGCGCCACACCCGGCTGCGTAAACTGGTCGCCCGCGAGTTCACCATGCGGCGCGTCGAGCAACTTGCCCCGCGCGTCCAGGAGATCACGGATCAGCTGCTCGACGCGATGCTGCCCGCCGGGAAGGCGGACCTCGTCGACGCACTCTCCTTCCCGCTGCCCATCGCCGTCATCTGCGAACTCCTGGGGGTTCCGTTCCTCGACCAGGACTCCTTCCGCAGCTGGTCCAACACCGCGCTCGCGTCGACCGACCGAATCGAGCGGGAGACCGCGGCCGGGCAGCTGTCGCAGTACCTCGGCCGGCTGCTCGCGCAGAAGCGGGAACAGCCCGGCGACGATCTGATGAGCGCGCTGATCCACGCTTCGGACGACGACGGCGACCGGCTCAGCGGCGAGGAACTGATGGGCATGGCCTGGGTGCTGCTGGTCGCCGGTCATGAGACCACCGTCAACCTCATCTCCAACGGCGTACTCGCCCTGCTGACGCATCCGGACCAACTGGCGGCCCTGCGCGCCGACTTCTCCCTGATGGACGGCGCGATCGAGGAGATGCTCCGCTACGACGGCCCGGTGGAGACGCCCACCTACCGCTTCACCACCCATCCCTACGACCTCGGCGGCATCACCATCCCCGGCGGCGGCCAGCTGGTCCTGGTGGCTCTGGCCGACGCCGATCGGGACCCGGGCCGCTTCCCCGACCCGGACCGCTTCGACATCCGCCGCGACACCCGCGGCCACCTGGCCTTCGGCCACGGTATGCATTACTGCCTGGGCGCTCCGCTGGCCCGCCTGGAGGCCCGTATCGCGATCCGTTCGCTGCTGGAGCGCTGCCCGGACCTGTCCCTGGACGCGCACCCGGCAGCTGTCCCGTGGCGCACCGGCATGCTGATCAGGGGCCCGGAGCGGCTGCCCGTCACCTGGTAGGCGGGGGCACGGGCCGGAGGCGGCCGGACAGCTGCTGTCCGGCCGGGAGCTACGGTCCGTGCTGCACCGGGCGCGGTCAGTCCGCCGGGATCTCGTCCAGCCGCACCGGCCGGTGCTCGCGGCGCGACAACTCGCACGCCTCCGCGACCCGCAGCGCCGTCAGCGCCTCGCGTCCGTCGCACGGGTTCTCGTCCCTCTCCCCGTTCACCAGGCGGACGAACGCGTCCAGCTCCGCCTCGTACGCAGGGGCGAAGCGCTCCAGGAAGCCCGGCCACGGCTTGTCCGCCGCCGACGGGCCCTTGGGCTCGGTCGAGCTGATCGGGGTGCGGTCGTCCAGGCCGACGACCACGGTGTCGGACTCCCCGGCCAGCTCCATCCGGACGTCGTATCCCGCGCCGTTGCAGCGGGTGGCGGACGCGGTCGCCAGCGTGCCGTCGTCCAGGGTGAGCAGCGCGGCCGCCGTGTCGACGTCGCCGGCCTCACGGAACATGGCGGGCCCCGTGTCCGAGCCGGTCGCGTACACCTCGACGATCTCGCGGCCGGTCACCCAGCGAAGGATGTCGAAGTCGTGCACCAGACAGTCCCGGTACAGCCCGCCGGACAGGGGCAGATACGCGGCGGGCGGCGGCGAGGGGTCGGCGGTGACGGCGCGTACGGTGTGCAGCCGGCCGAGGGACCCCGAGCGCACCACCTCACGGGCCTTGATGTACCCGGCGTCGAACCGCCGCATGAAGCCCAGCTGCAGGACGGTGCCCGCCTGCTCGACCTCGTGCAGCGCGCCGAGCGTGCCGGCCAGGTCGAGGGCGATGGGCTTCTCGCAGAACGCGGGCAGCCCGGTGCGTGCGGCGCGGGAGATGAGATCGGCGTGCGAAGCGGTCGCGGACGCGATCACCACGGCGTCCACGCCCCAGGTGAAGATCTCGTGCGCGCTGGGGGCGGCCGTCGCCCCGATGCGCTCGGCCACCGCGGCCGCACGGGCCGGGTCCGCGTCCGTCACGACCAGCGAACCCACCTCTCGGTGGCGGCTGAGTACACCCGCGTGAAACGTGCCGATACGTCCCGTTCCGATGAGTCCGATGCGCATGGCCCAAAGGTGGAGTCCTGCCCGCCACCGTGTCAAGGCTTTGTCCTGACAATCGAACCTCACGACTTCCCGTCAACATTCCCTGCGACTACGCTCCCCCACGTGCCCAAGCAGCCCAGACACGAGACGGAACCGTCCCTGTCGCTCCAGTTGAGCGTGGACCGCACCAGTCCGGTCCCGCTCTACTTCCAGCTCTCGCAGCAGCTGGAATCGGCCATCGAGCGGGGGAGTCTCACGCCCGGCAGCCTGCTCGGCAACGAGATCGAGCTCGCCGGCCGTCTGGGGCTGTCCCGGCCCACCGTCCGCCAGGCCATCCAGTCCCTGGTCGACAAGGGTCTGCTGGTGCGCCGCCGCGGCGTCGGCACCCAGGTCGTGCACAGCCAGGTCAGACGTCCGCTGGAGCTCAGCAGCCTCTACGACGACCTGGAGGCGGCCGGCCAGCGCCCCGCCACCGACGTGCTGCGCAACCTCGTCGAACCCGCGAGCGCCGAGGTCGCCGCCGCCCTCGGTATCCCCGAGGGCAGCGACGTGCAACTGATCGAGCGGCTGCGTTACGCCCACGGCGAGCCCATGGCCCGACTGCGCAACCATCTGCCGGCCGGGCTGCTCGACTGCGACACACGGCAGCTGGAGTCCACCGGGCTGTACCGGATGATGCGTGCCGCGGGTATCACCCTGCACAGTGCCCGCCAGTCGGTCGGCGCCTGTGCCGCCACCCTGGCCGAGGCCGAGCTGCTGGGGGAGGCGGCCGGCGCGCCGCTGCTGACCATGGAGCGCACCACGTTCGACGACACCGGCCGGGCCGTCGAGTTCGGCTCGCACATCTACCGCGCCTCCCGGTACGCCTTCGAGTTCCAGCTTCTCGTGCGCCCCTAGGCCGTGTCTGACACATCCCGCCTGGCGCGCCCTGCGGGCGGACGGCGCGATGTGTCAGACGCGACCTGGCGTCACTCCCGCCACCTGTCCCGGAGTGATCCCTTCCGAGTAAGAATGTTCGGACAAAGTCTTGACGGGGTCGCGGGGCCGCCGTAGAAACTCACCCAGCCGCAACCCGGCGGCCGGGAGAGAAGGCGGACCCACCATGCGAACCACCCGCACGGCAGCAGCCCTGCTCGCCGCAAGCGCCCTGGTCGTCCTCGCCGGATGCAGCAGTTCCGGCGGCAAGGAGGGCGACGAGAAGCCCTCGGCGGCCGGCGGGGGAGGCGAGAGTGCCAAGACTCCCCGGCTGAAGATCGCGATGGTGACCCACTCCGGCGAGGGCGACACCTTCTGGGACATCGTCCAGAGCGGCGCCGAGGTCGCGGCCAAGAAGGACAACGTCCAGTTCCTCTACGCCGCCGCCCCGGAGGCCAAGGAGCAGGCGCAGCTCGTCCAGACCTACATCGACCAGGACGTGGACGGGATCGTCGTCACCCTCGCCAAGCCGGAGGCGATGAGCGACGTCGTCAAGAAGGCCGTCGCCGCCGGCATCCCCGTCGTCACCATCAACTCCGGCGCCGAGTTCTCCAAGGACCTCGGCGCGCTCAGCCACATAGGACAGGACGAGTCCGTGGCGGGCGAGGCCGTCGGCGAGGAACTCAACAAGCGCGGCAAGAAGAAGGCGCTCTGCGTCATCCACGAGCAGGGCAATGTCTCGCTCGAGGCCCGCTGCGCCGGTGTGCGCAAGACCTTCAAGGGCAGTGTCGAGAACCTCAACGTAGAGGGAACCAACATGCCCGCATCCACCTCCTCCATCGAGGCGAAGCTGCAGAGCGCCAAGGACATCGACGCCGTCGTCACGCTCGGCGCACCGTTCGCCGCCGCCTCCGTCAAGGCCAAGGCGGGCGCCGGTTCCGGCGCCGAGGTCAACACGTTCGACCTCAACGAGGACGTCGTGAAGCAGCTGAAGGCCGGCGACATCGGCTTCGCCGTGGACCAGCAGCCCTACCTCCAGGGGTATCTCGCCATCGACGAACTGTGGCTCAACAAGACCAACCTCAATGTCATCGGCGGCGGCAAGCCGATCCTGACCGGCCCCGCACTCGTCACCGAGAAGGACGTTGCCGCCCTGGAGAAGCTGACCGCCGACGGCACCCGATGACGCACCCGATGCCGACCCTCCCACCTGCGGTGATCCATACTTGGGCGGCCGGGCCACCTCGATCCGCGACCCGGCCGCGCAAGGCAGCGCAGCGAGTACGGCAAGAAGGGCACGGCGTCGTGGCACGGGCAGGAAGAGGGATACGGGCGCTCGGCGCCGTGCTGGCGGCGGTACTCGGAGCCTCCCTCGCGGGATGCAGCAGCACCGGCGGAAAGCGCGCCGAGGAGGCCCGCGAAGCAGCCCGGAACGCCACCGGCAAGGCCGCCGTCACCACCCCGAGGTGGACCTTCGCCATGGTCACCCATTCGGGGGACGGCGACACCTTCTGGGACATCGTCCAGAGCGGGGCGAAGCAGGCCGCGGAGAAGGACAACATCAACTTTCTGTATGCCCACAGCGACGAGGGGCAGCAGCAGGCCCAGCTCGTCGACTCGTACATCACCAAGAAGGTCGACGGGCTCGTCGTCACCCTCGCCAAGCCGGACGCCATGAAGGATGTCGTGGCCAAGGCCCGCAGGGCCGGTATCCCGGTGATCACCGTCAACTCGGGCTCCGAGGCGTCCAAGGCCTACGGCGCGCTCACCCACATCGGGCAGGACGAGACGATCGCCGGCGAGGCCGTCGGCGACGAGCTCGAACGGCGTGGCAAGAAGAGGGCGCTGTGCGTCATCCACGAGCAGGGCAACGTGGGCCACGAGCAGCGCTGCGCCGGGGCGAAGAAGACGTTCGCCGGCCAACTGCAGAACCTGTACGTCGACGGCACGAGCATGCCCGACGTCCTGGCCTCCATCGAGGCCAAGCTGCAGGCCGACCGGTCCATCGACTCCGTCGTCACCCTGGGCGCGCCGTTCGCCGACGCGGCCGCGCAGGCGAAGCGGTCCGCCGAGTCGGAGGCCGAGATCGACACGTTCGACCTGAACCCGAAGGTCGTGACCGGACTGAAGGACGGCACGCTCGGCTTCGCCGTCGACCAGCAGCCGTACCTCCAGGGCTACCAGGCCATCGACCTGCTGTGGCTCTACAGGTACAACGCCGACGTCCTCGGCGGCGGGCGGCCCGTCCTGACCGGCCCGCAGATCGTCACCGAGAAGGACACCGCCGAACTGGAGCGATACACGGAACGGGGGACCCGATGAGCGCGACCGCACCACCTGCCACACCCGACAAGGCCCCGAGCGCGGCCGACGAGCGGCTGCTGCGCGTCTCGCCGCTGCGCAGGCTGATGGGCCGCCCCGAGCTCGGCTCGGTCGTCGGCGCCGTGGCCGTCTTCCTCTTCTTCTCGGTCGTCGCGGACTCCTTCCTCCAGGCGTCCAGCTTCTCCACCGTGCTGTACGCGGCATCGACGATCGGCATCATGGCCGTGCCGGTTGCGCTGCTGATGATCGGCGGAGAGTTCGACCTCTCGGCGGGCGTGCTGGTGACCAGCTCCGCGCTGATCTCCTCGATGTTCAGCTACCAGATGACGGCCAACGTCTGGGTCGGGGTGGGCGTCTCGCTGCTGGTCACCCTGACCGTCGGGGTCTTCAACGGCTTCATGCTGACCCGGACCAAACTGCCGAGCTTCATCATCACGCTCGGCACGTTCCTGATGCTGACCGGCCTCAACCTCGGCTTCACCAAGCTGATCAGCGGCACGGTCTCCACCAAGTCGATCAGCGACATGGAGGGCTTCGCCTCGGCCAAGGAGGTCTTCGCCTCCGAGTGGACCGTCGGTGACGTGACGTTCAAGGTGACCGTCCTGTGGTGGTTCGTCCTGATTGCTCTCGCCACATGGATCCTGCTGCGCACCCGCTTCGGCAACTGGATCTTCGCGGTCGGCGGCGGGGCGGACGCGGCCCGCGCGGTCGGCGTCCCGGTCCAGCGAACCAAGATCGGCCTCTACATGGGCGTCGCGTTCGCCGCCTGGGTCTCGGGCCAGCACCTGCTGTTCTCGTTCGACGTGGTGCAGTCCGGCGAGGGCGTCGGCAACGAGCTGACGTACATCATCGCGGCCGTCATCGGCGGCTGTCTGATCACCGGCGGCTACGGCTCCGCGATCGGCTCGGCGATCGGTGCGTTCATCTTCGGTATGACCAGCAAGGGCATCGTCTACGCGGAGTGGAACCCGGACTGGTTCAAGTTCTTCCTCGGAGCGATGCTCCTTCTGGCCACCCTGCTCAACGCATGGGTGCGCAAGCGCGCGGAGGCGACACGGTGACATCTGTGAAGAGCGGGACCGCTCTCGTACAGCTCGACGACGTCAGCAAGTACTACGGCAACATCCGCGCCCTCGAAGGTGTCTCCCTCGAGGTCCACGCAGGCGAGATCACCTGTGTCCTCGGTGACAACGGTGCCGGCAAGTCCACCCTCATCAAGATCATCGCGGGTCTGCACCGGCATGACGCAGGCACCTTCGAGATCGACGGCGAACCGGTCACCCTCACCAGCCCACGCGAGGCGCTGGACCGAGGTATCGCCACGGTCTACCAGGACCTCGCCGTCGTCCCGCTGATGCCGGTGTGGCGCAACTTCTTCCTCGGCTCCGAGCCGACGAAGGGCGCCGGCCCCTTCAGGCGCCTCGACGTCTCGACGATGCGCGAGACCACCCGGTCCGAGCTGCTGCGCATGGGCATCGACCTGCGCGACGTCGACCAGCCCATCGGAACGCTGTCCGGCGGCGAGCGCCAGTGCGTCGCCATCGCCCGCGCGGTGTACTTCGGCGCCAAGGTGCTGGTGCTGGACGAGCCGACCGCGGCGCTCGGCGTGAAGCAGTCCGGGGTCGTGCTGAAGTATGTGGCCGCCGCCAGGGACGCAGGACTCGGCGTGGTGCTCATCACCCACAACCCGCACCACGCCTATCTGGTCGGTGACCGCTTCATCCTCCTCAAGCGCGGCGTCATGTCGGCCACGCACACGAAGGACTCCGTCACTCTGGACGAACTCACCCGCCAGATGGCCGGCGGCAGCGAGCTCGAGGACCTGCGCCACGAGCTGGAACGTGCCCCCGCCCCGACCCACATCGGCGGCCGTGCAACCGGGGAGCCGGCCCCCGCCGACTAGGGCCTCTCGGCCCGGATCAGGCCGGACCGGTGAGCGGGTCCGGTGCATGTGGGGTCTCCCCAGGCCCTGCAGGCCCTGCAGGGCCTGGGGCGCCTGCCGTGGCCGAAGGGCCGGGGGAGTGCCGTGCCAGGCGCGCGGGCCCGGCAAGATCCGGAAGAATGGCCCTAGCATCAAGAGCGGCGGGCGCCGTCCGCCCCGGGTATCCGGACCGGCCACAACGAACCCGCAGGGACGACTTGAGTACGTACCGCGACTTCACGCAGCGAGGCACTGCCCGCGCCACCGTCCTCAAGACCATCGGCACCCGCGAGCGGCGCTCGCATCTCACCGCGCCCCGGGTCCCCACCGTCGGTATCGACATCGGCGGCACCAAGGTGATGGCCGGTGTCGTCGACGCGGACGGCGTCATCCTCGAGAAGGTCCGCACCGAGACCCCGGACAAGTCGAAGAGCCCCAAGGTCGTCGAGGACACCATCTGCGAGCTGGTCCTCGACCTCTCGGACCGGCACGACGTCCACGCGGTGGGCATCGGAGCAGCGGGCTGGGTGGACGCCGACCGTTCCAAGGTGCTCTTCGCGCCTCACCTCGCCTGGCGCAACGAACCCCTGCGTGACGCGCTCTCGGCCCGGCTCGCCGTCCCGGTCCTGGTCGACAACGACGCCAACACCGCCGCCTGGGCGGAGTGGCGCTTCGGTGCCGGCCGTGGTGAGGACCATCTGGTGATGATCACGCTCGGCACCGGCATCGGTGGCGCGATCCTGGAGGACGGCCAGGTCAAGCGGGGCAAGTACGGGGTGGCCGGTGAGTTCGGTCATATGCAGGTCGTGCCCGGTGGGCACCGCTGCCCCTGCGGCAACCGCGGCTGCTGGGAGCAGTACAGCTCCGGCAACGCGCTGGTGCGCGAGGCCCGCGAGCTCGCCGCAGCCGACTCCCCCGTGGCGTACAGCATCATCGACCGCGTCGGCGGCAACATCGGCGACATCACCGGGCCGCTGATCACGGAGCTCGCCCGCGAGGGCGATCCCATGTGCGTCGAGCTGCTGCAGGACATCGGCCAGTGGCTCGGCATCGGCATCGCCAACCTCGCCGCCGCCCTCGACCCGTCCTGCTTCGTCATCGGCGGCGGCGTCAGTGCCGCCGACGACCTGCTCATCGGCCCCGCCCGGGACGCCTTCCGCCGCCATCTCACCGGCCGCGGCTACCGCCCCGAGGCCCGCATCGCCAAAGCCCAGCTCGGACCCGAAGCAGGTATGGTCGGGGCCGCAGACCTGGCCCGGCTCGTGGCGCGACGCTTCCGCAGGGCCAACCGCCGCCGTGTCGAGCGCCATGAGCGCTACGAACGCTACGCACAGGCGCTGCGCAGTCCCAGCTCCACCCGCGCGACCCAGGAACCCCCGTCATGACCGTGCCCCGCCAGACCATGCCTCCGGACACGAGCACGCCGCCGCGCGAGACCCGCCGCCACATGCTCGTCCGCCGCTGGCTCACCGCGATCACCATCGTGCTGCTCGTCGGCATCCCGGCCGGCTATCTCGTGATCTCCGCGGAGCAGAGCCGTGACAGCGGCCGCGACAAGGAGGCCGAGTCCTCGGCCACGGGCCTGCGCGACAAGTGGCCCTCGCTCATGAAGCGCCGCATCTTCGAGGTGCCCATCCCGGAGGGCTCCTGGCGCGTCGGCTACTACGAGACGAGCAACTGGAAGACCAGTCGGCTCTACGTCCAGTTCCGTACCTCCTCCGACGGCCTCGACGCATTTCTCGACGGCGTCGGGACCAGCCGTGCCGCTCTGAAGGACGGGAAGGTCACCATCAGTGACCGCGACGCAGAGGTGGTCGGCTGGAACTTCGGCCTCGAGGGCCGCGCCTGGGCGGGTACCACCCACCCGCATAAGGATCCCCGGCCCACCCAGGACATCACGGTCGATCTGACCGAACCGACCCGTCCATGGGTGTATGTCGTCTCGACGTCCGCCCCCTGATCGACCCCCTGACCGGAGCAGGTCATTCCACTCACTACCGTGGGGCACGTGAGTGAGACGCAGACGCCCCCGAAGACCCTGCAGTACCGGATCGACGGCCCCGACGACGCTCCCGCGCTCATCCTCGGCCCGTCGCTGGGCACCACATGGCACATGTGGGACCGGCAGATCGACGAGCTGTGCGAGCGATGGCGGGTGATCCGCTTCGATCTGCCCGGCCATGGCGGCGCGCCCGCGCATGCGGCCTCGTCCGTGCCCGAGCTGGCCGAGCGGCTGCTGGCCACCCTCGACCAGCTGGGCATCCAGCGCTTCGGCTACGCCGGCTGCGCCATAGGAGGTGCCATCGGCGTCGAGCTGGCGCTGCGTCATCCGCACCGGGTCGCCTCGCTCGCGCTGGTCGCCGCGTCGCCGCGGTTCGGGACCGCCGACGAGTTCCGTCAGCGCGGCGTGGTCGTACGCACCAACGGCCTCGAACCCATGGCCCGCAGCGCGCCCGAGCGCTGGTTCACCGAGGGCTTCGCCGCAGCCCAGCCGGCGATCGTCGAGTGGGCGGTCCAGATGGTCCGCACCACCGACCCCGGCTGCTACATCGCGGCATGCGAGGCGCTCGCCGCCTTCGACGTACGGGCAGAGCTCGGGATGATCGGTGTGCCGACGCTGGTGCTGGTCGGCTCCGAGGACCGGGTCACCGGCCCCGCCGAGGCCCGGACCCTGGTCGCCGGGATAAGGGACGCCCGGCTGGCGCTGGTCCCCGGCGCCTCCCATCTCGCGCCGGTCGAGCAGCCCGCCGCCGTCACCGACCTGCTGCTGCACCACTTCGCGACCGCCTGGCACGACACCCTCACCGCCATCCCGGTGCCGGCCATGCCCCCCACCTCGGCACCCGTCGCCCCGGTCGCCGAGATCGCACCCGCGGTGCCCGACCGCACGGCGGGGGACCCGTCGCTGCGCCCCGATCCGTACGACACCGGGATGAAGATCCGCCGCGAAGTGCTCGGCGACGCGTATGTCGACCGGGCGACGGCCGCCGCCGACGACTTCACCGGCGACTTCCAGGAGCTGCTCACCCGCTACGCCTGGGGCGAGGTCTGGGCCCGCGAGGGACTGGACCGGCGAGCTCGCAGCATCGTCACGCTGACCGCGCTGGTCGCGGGCGGACATCTGGACGAGCTCGCGTTCCACACCCGCGCCGCCCTGCGTAACGGGCTCACCCCCACCGAGATCAGGGAGGTCCTGATCCACACCGCCGTCTACTGCGGTGTCCCCGCGGCCAACGCGGCGTTCCGGGTGGCGCAGACGGTCATTCAGGAGGAGACCAGACCCCCGGCGTAGCAGGATGGGAAGCATGAGGCTCACCAAGAGGATCCATGCCTGCATCGAGCTGGAGAAGGACGGGAGCCGGCTCGTCGTCGACCCCGGCGGCTTCAGCGAACCGGATGCCGCCCTGGGGGCGGACGTCATCCTGGTCACGCACGAGCACCCGGACCACTTCGACGAGGGCCGGATGCGGGCGGCGCTGGAGGCGAACCCGGCGGCGGCGCTGTGGACGCTCCGCAGCGTCGCCGACCAGCTCTCGGCGGCGTTCCCGGGCCGCGTGCACACCGTCGGCCACGGCGACTCCTTCACCGCGTCCGGCTTCGACGTGCAGGTGTACGGCGAGCTGCACGCGGTGATCCACCCCGACATTCCCCGGATCACCAACGTCGGTTTCCTGGTGGACGGTTCGGTCTTCCATCCCGGAGACGCGCTCACCGTCCCCGACCATCAGGTCGAGACGCTGCTGCTCCCCGTGCACGCCCCGTGGAGCAAGATCTCCGAGGTGATCGACTATGTGCGCGAGGTGAAGCCGCAGCGCGCCATCGACGTCCACGACGCACTGCTCACCGAGCTCGCCCGGCCCATCTACGACCGGCAGATCGGCGGGCTCGGCGGTGCGGACCACGGCCGGCTCACCCCGGGCGAGGCGCGGGATCTGTGACTGTCACACCTCGCCGTTAGGCTTTGGGACATGCGCATCGCCACCTGGAACGTCAACTCGATCACCGCCCGGCTGCCCCGGCTGCTGGCCTGGCTGGAGAGCACCGGCACCGACGTGCTGTGCATCCAGGAGACCAAGTGCACCGAGGAGCAGTTCCCCGCTGACCAGCTGCGTGAGCTCGGCTACGAATCCGCGATCCAGGCCACCGGCCGGTGGAACGGCGTGGCGCTGGTCTCCCGGGTGGGCCTGGACGACGTCGTGCGGGGCCTGCCCGGCGGCCCCGACTACGACGGCGTGCAGGAGCCGAGGGCGATCTCCGCGACCTGCGGCCCGGCCCGCGTCTGGTCGGTCTATGTGCCCAACGGCCGCGAGATCGCCCACGAGCACTACGCGTACAAGCTGCGCTGGCTGGAGGCGCTGGGTACGGCGGTGGCGGCCGACGCCGCGGGCGAGCGGCCGTTCGCGCTGCTCGGCGACTTCAACATCGCGCCCACCGACGACGATGTGTGGGACCCGTCCTTCTTCGAGGGCATGACCCATGTGACCCCGGCGGAGCGCACCGCGCTGGAGGCCCTGCGCGGCCGCGGCCTCACCGATGTGGTGCCCCGGCCGCTCAAGTACGACCACCCGTTCACCTACTGGGACTACCGCCAGCTGTGCTTCCCCAAGAACCGCGGGATGCGTATCGACCTGGTGTACGGGAATGAACCATTTACGAAGGCCGTCAAGGACAGCTATGTCGACCGGGAGGAGCGCAAGGGCAAGGGAGCATCGGACCATGCGCCGGTCGTTGTCGACCTGGACATCTGACGTTGGTTGACGCGCGCCTTGTGGTGCGCCTTGCACCCCGGATGCGAGGCTGAGCGGTATGAACATCCCTTTCTTGGACAACTGGCTCGGACGCCACGGCGATGAACGGGGGAAGAGGGAACCGGCCACCGCCGTCGACACCGACCCGGAGCGCGCCGAGGCGGTCGCCGAGCTGCTGTCCGAGTGCGAGCTGCTGCGCGTCCGGGCCGGCCAGGCCGGGCTCGAACTGGACGACTCGCCGGGTTCGTTGAGCGCGCTGGACCAGCTGCCGCCGCGCTGGCGCGACGACCCCGAGGAGCTGCCCTGGCTCGGCAACGACGCGGGGCTGTATCTGGGGACCGTCATCGTGCGCACGGTGCCCGGTGCGCACTGGCACGTCTGGCCGGGCGGCCATCCGGTGGTCCGGCTGGCCTCCGGCCGTGAGATCAGCGTGGTCGAGGCAGGGCTGGAATGGGCTGTCAACGGAGCGCCCGAGCTGTCCCAGGTGTACGCGGAAGCGGCCGAAGCCTGATTAATACGGCTTATGCCCGGCTCATGCGTGTCGGTGTGAAGTCCCTTGCCGGGCTGGATAGTTTGCGCTGACCGGACACAGCCGAGAGGGGACAGGGCAGCGTATGGCCGTCGATCCGCCAGAGGCCGTCGATCTCCCGAAGACCGTTGATCCGCCAGGGGCCGTTGATCCGCCACGGGGAGGGCAGCAGCTCGAGGAGCTCATGGAGCACCACCCTCCCCGTGCCTGAGGCAGGGGCACCCTTCGCATGCAGCCGGTGATCACTCCTTGCGCAGCGGGACCGACAGGTAGGACGGGTCGGCCGCGGGCGAGGAGAAGGTCAGCTGTGCGCCGGACGGGTTGTGCTCGATGTAGAGCGGGTCGACAGTGTCGATGACCACGGCAAGACGGTGGCCGGCCGGTACGTCGTAGGCGGTGGAGAACAACTCCAGGTCCACGGTGAACGGCTGACCCGGCGTCTTCCCGTGGAAGGTGTAGGGGGCATTGCTGACCAGCTTGCCGAGGCCGAGCGGGCCCACGTCGTACAGATAGGCGACGAGGGTACCGCTCTCCTTGGTGCCGGTGACCGTGGTGTGGAGCTTCGCGGTGCCGCGGATCCGCTGCTTCGAGTCGTACCGCTCGGACTTCCACACGGCGGCAAAGGCCCGAGGGAGCAGGGGGATCGAGGCCATCGGGGGCAGCCTGACGAACTGGTCCAGGATGCTGGACAGGAAGACGATCCCGCCGTTGGCGCCCGAATCGACGTTGGCGAAGACATGCTCCGAGTCGGCCAACGCGATCTTGCGCCGGTCGGCGCCCACCGACTTCCAGTCCGGGTATGTCTCGTACCCACCGGTCGAGCGGCTCTTGATCCGGACCGGCTGCTCACCGTCCACGCCGTTGTCGGCACCGCGCAGATGGTGGTCGAACCAGCGGTGGGCGCTGGTCCACGTGTCGTTGGGCAGGCCCAGCAGACCGCCGCCTTCGGCCGTGGCGTGGTCGCCGGGGCGGAACTCCAGACGCTTGGGGCCGGTGAGCTTCTCGTAGAAGTCCGCGGTCTGATTGGGCGGGAAGATCGTGTCGCCCCAGGCGTTGCCGAGCATGATGGCGGCGCCATTGGCGTTGATCTTGTCAAGATAGGTGGCGGGGGAGCGCTTCTTCCCCCAGGCGATCAGCCCTGGCTCCTTGCTGAGGTCGCCGGAGAAGTAGTCGGCCGTGAGCTGCTGGAACTCCGCGCTCGGCCGTCCGGTGACATATCCGGCGCCGACGAGGAACGCCGTGGCCTGCTTGTGCTGGGTGCGCTGACTGTAGATGGAGTCGACGAGGTCGCCCCAGCCACTGAGTGCCGCCACCGCCTTGATCCGCTTGTCGTGGCCCGCGGCGAGGAGACAGATCCCCGCGCCGTACGAGACGCCGGCCATGCCCACCCGGTCGGGGTCGGAAGGGGTGTTCGCGAGGGTCCAGTCGATCACCTTGGAGGCGTCGGCGGTGTCCGGCGGGCCCGCCACCTCGATCTCGCCGCCGGACTGCCAGAAGCCGCGGGTGTTGTAACTGACCACCACATAGCCGGAGTCGGCGAGCTTGGCGGCCTGCGCGACGTACTCGACCTGAGGCAGCGCCCAACTCGTCGGCAGCACGATCACGGGGTAGTTCTGCCGGCCGTCGTAGCCGGCCGGGGTGAAGACGTTGGCCTTGAGTACGGTGCCGCCGTCGCCCTCGATGTCCACGAACCGCACACCCGGCACGCCCGCTTGCCGGGTCAGTGCCTGCTGTCCGGATGCCGCCACCGCAGGGGTGGCGACGACGGCGGGCGCGGCGAGAAGCGCGGCGGAGACGGTACCGATGGCGGTGGTGCGCAGTGCCTTGCGCGGAAGTCCCACGGGTCACTCCTCACTCGTCTGACTCAACTGTCACAGCGAAGTGACTCGACGGTAACGTCGAAGGCGTACCTGGGGTAACTCCCCGGTAAGTTACGCACGCGTAACAATTATTGGATGCCGCGTCAGTGAACGTCCAGAGGGCCGCACGCAGTTCGTGTCCTGCCGCACCGTGCCGTGCGAGAGTTCCGGCATGAGCGTGCCCGATGTCTTCGATCCGCGGATCTACGCCGCAGGGCTGCCGCACGACGCCTTCCGCCTCCTGCGCGACCGCCACCCCGTGGCCTGGCAGGAGGAGTACGAGGTCCTGGGCTGGCCGCCCGGACCGGGATTCTGGGCGGTGACCCGCCACGCCGACGTGGTACGGGTCCTCAAGGACGCCGCTGTCTTCTCCTCGCACCTCGGCGCCACCCAGATCCGTGACCCCGACCCGGCCGATCTCCCCTTCATCCGCCGCATGATGCTCAACCAGGACCCCTCCCCTCGTGTCGCGGGGCAGACGCCGTCGGACCACGGGCGGCTGCGGCGGCTGGTCAGCCGGGCCTTCGTCCCGGGCCGCATCGACCGCTTCACCGCTGCCGCGCGTTCACGTGCTCGGCAACTCCTCACCAGGGCAAGGGAATCGGGCAGCGAGTTCGACCTGGTGCACACCGTCACCGACGACTACGCCCTGCTCAATCTCGCCGATCTCCTCGGTGTGCCCGAGAGTGACCGCGGACTGCTCCTGACGTGGACCGAGCGCGTCATCGCCTATCAGGACCCCGAGGAACCACCGGTGCTCGGCCCCGACGGCAGGCCCGTCAACCCCCGCTCACCGGCCATGCTGCAGGAGATGTTCGAGTACGCGCAGCAGCTCGCCGCGTACAAGCGCCGCCATCCGGCCGACGACGTCATGACCGCGCTCGCCGGGTCCGCACTCCTCGACGCCGAGCTGGAGATGTTCTTCTTCCTGCTCACGGTCGCGGGCAACGACACCGTGCGCAGCGCCGCGCCCGGCGGCTTTCTCGCCCTGGCCGAACACCCTGAGGAGCAGCGCAGGCTACGGGCCGGGAAGGTGGACGTGGACCATGCCGTCGACGAACTGCTGCGGTGGCATCCTCCGGTCCTCAGCTTCCGCCGGACCGCCGCACAGGACGTCACCCTCGCAGGGCAGCCGATCCGGGCGGGAGACAAGGTCGTCGTCCTCCACGCGTCCGCCAACTACGACGAGGGCGTCTTCCAGGAGCCGCTGCGCCTCGACCTGTCGCGTACGCCGAATCCGCACGTCTCCTTCGGGGACGGCCCGCACGTCTGCCTCGGAGCGCACTTCGCCCGCCTCCAGCTGCGGGTGCTGCACGAGGAGGCGCTGCACCTGCTGCCGCCGTACGTGCCGGCGGGCCCGCCGCGCCGGCTGGTGTCCAACTTCATCAACGGGCTCACATCGCTTCCGCTGACAGTGACGTGACCGAGCGGACAAGAGCGCGGCCGTCCCGACGAGGGTCTGTGGTGCTCCGCTCGCCGCCGCTGCCGGACCGCTGGTGGTGCTACTGGCTCGCCGTGCGGCGGGACCTGCGCTTCGACGGTGCCGGATCCGGTGCCGAGGCGTCCGCCGCCGGGAGCGGGGCGGGAGCCTGCGCCGCCCTGGTCACGTCGGCGACCAGCTCGACCACATCGGGGCCGTACGCCTGCGAGTTGACCACCTTCAGCAGCAGGCAGAACGAGTTGCCGCCGTGCTTGCGGGCCAGCTTCTCGTGGTGCCGGGCCAGATAACGGGTGGCGGCCTGATTGGTGATCGCGCGCTGGCCGCAGAACAGGAAGACGGGGCGTGCGTCCTGCCCCGCGGTCAGCCGCGCCAGCAGCACGTACTCGGCCGTGCCCGGCTCCATGCGGTAGCGCTCGGAGCCGATCTGGAACGCGCCCTGGTCCGGACCGGGCTCCGGGTCCGTGTTGATCTTCACACCAGGCAGCAGGGAGTGCAGATGCGCGGCCATCCGGCGGTTGGACACGGGGCCGCCGACGCAGAACTCGGTCCGCTCGCCGAACCCCTGCTGGGCTATGTCGTGCCAGACGATCTGGGCGTTGGCACCGCAGTCCTTGATCAGCGCGGAGAGTTCGAGCAGCGCGAAGACGTCGAAGCGGTGCACGGCCCCGTCGCGGCCGGCCTCCCGGTTGACGACGAGCATGCACTCGGAGTTTCCCGGCAGTCCGAAGAAGTCCTGCTTGCGCCGGAGTCTGCGCCGCCAGAGGTACGTGCGGGTGAGCCAGCCGATCGTGGCGCTGATTCCGGCGGCAGCCACGCCGAGCACGATATTGCGAAGGTCGTCAGTCATGGGCGCGCATGTTAGCGGTCCCGTCGGTCATTGTTCGAGGCGGTCCTGACGCCATGGCTGCGTCAAAGTTACGCTGCGCGGACGTTGGTTGACTGGAGGTACGCATGCGTCGCCCCACCGCACGGAATGTGTCGTTTCTGGCTGTTGTCGCGGCCGTGGTCTCGATCGGGGCGGCCGTACCGCCCACCCACGCGCCACCGGCCTGGACGCCGCCCGTCAAGTCACCGGTGGCCGTCGGCCAGGGCGGCGCGGTCGCCAGCGTCGACGCCGACGCATCGGCCGCCGGGATCGAGGTGCTGCGGCGCGGGGGCAACGCCGTCGATGCGGCGGTCGCCACCGCCGCCGCTCTCGGCGTGACGGAGCCGTACTCGGCCGGCATCGGCGGAGGCGGCTTCTTCGTCTACTACGACGCCAGGTCCCGTACGGTCCACACGATCGACGGCCGCGAAACGGCACCGCGCTCCGCCGACGCCTCCCTCTTCCTGGAGAACGGCAAGCCCATACCGTTCGAGGAGGGGATGACCAGCGGGCTCGGGGTCGGCACTCCCGGCACCCCCGCCACCTGGGAGACCGCCCTGGACGCCTGGGGCAGCAGGCCGTTGCGGCAGTTGCTGCGGCCCGCGCAGCACCTTGCCGAGGCCGGCTTCACCGTCGACGCGACCTTCCGTTCCCAGACCGAGGCGAACCGCGCCCGGTTCGCGGACTTCCCCGCCACCGCGGAGCTGTTCCTGCCGGGCGGCGAGCTGCCGGTCGTCGGAACGGTCTTCAAGAACCCCGACCTGGCCCGCACCTACCGGGAGATCGGCCGCGAGGGCGTCGGCCCGCTCTACCGCGGTGCCATTGCCGAGGACATCGTCCGCACGGTACGCAAGCCCCCGGTCCGCGACGGCGCCACCCGGGTGGTGCGCCCCGGCGACCTGACCCTGCGCGATCTGCGCGCGTACGAGACGGTGCGCCGCGCGCCCACCAGGGTGTCCTACCGCGGCCTCGACGTGTACGGCATGGGGCCGGTCTCGTCGGGCGGTACGAGCGTCGGTGAGGCGCTCAACATGCTGGAGCGCACCGACCTGTCCAAGGCCTCGCAGGCGCAGTATCTGCACCGCTTCATCGAGGCGAGCCGGATCGCGTTCGCGGACCGCGGGCGGTGGGTCGGCGATCCGGCCTTCGAGGACGTACCGGCGCGGGGGCTGCTGTCGCAGCGGTTCGCGGACTCGCGCGCATGCCTGATCAAGGACGACGCCGTGCTGACCAGTCCGCTGGCGCCGGGCGACCCGGCCGATCCCGTCGACTGCGGGTCCACGGGGGCGGCGGCCCCGACCACCTACGAGGGTGAGAACACGACCCATCTGACGACTGCCGACAAATGGGGCAACGTCGTCGCGTACACGCTGACGATCGAGTCCACGGGCGGCAGCGGCATCACCGTCCCCGGGCGCGGCTTCCTGCTCAACAACGAGCTGACGGACTTCTCCTTCGCCCCGGCCGACCCGGCGGTGCATGACCCGAACCTGCCCGGTCCCGGCAAGCGGCCGCGGTCCTCCATGGCGCCGACGATCGTGCTCGACCACGGCCGTCCCGTGCTGGCCCTCGGTTCGCCGGGTGGCGCGACCATCATCACCACGGTGCTGCAGACCCTGACGGGGCATCTGGACCGGGGCCTGCCCCTGGTCGAGGCGATCGCGGCGCCGCGCGCCAGCCAGCGCAACCAGACGACCACCGAGCTCGAGCCCGGGCTCTGGAACAGCCCGCTGCGGGCCGAACTGGAGGCGATCGGCCACGGGTTCCGGCAGAACCCGGAGATCGGCGCGGCCACCGGCATCCAGCGGCTGGCGGACGGCCGCTGGCTCGCGGCGGCCGAGAAGGTCAGGAGGGGCGGCGGCTCGGCGATGGTGGTGCGTCCCAGCAGGTGACCGCGGTCACGGCCCCGGGACAGTGCGCGGGGCCGTAACCCGTCCGGCGGCTGATCGGAGAGGGGTCGGGCCCTCGGCGGGTAGGGAGCCTTCCGGACAGAAAGGTCTCCTTGTGCGTATTCGACATATTGCTCTCCAGGCCGTGCTTGCCGGCGCCGGCGGCGTTGCCCTGCTCGCTGTGACCGCCCTGCCGGCAGCCGCCGCTCCGGCGATGCCACCGCCCGACCCCGCCGACGCCGCCCACCGCGCCGGGGCTGCGCCTCCGGACGAATCCGGTGAGGCTGCAGCGGCCGCCGAGGCCGTTGCGGCTGCCGGACTCACCGAGACTGCTGAGGTCTCTGTGTCTGCAAGGGGAGAAGAGTCCGCCGACGTCCCTGGGCTCCCCGTCCCCGAGCCCAGTGATCTCCCGGGGTTTCCCGAGGCTCTCGAGCCCGGCGATGTTCCGAGAGTTCCTGAGCGCCCCGATGTTCCCGGGGTTCCCGGCGTTTCCGGTGCGCCCGGTGCGCCCGGTGTTCCCGAGACCCCCGAGCAGCCCGACCTTCCCGAGGCTGCCGAAGGGTCGGTGACCGCGGCCCAGCTGCTGGCGAAGGTCGCGAAGTGCAAGCAGATCTCCAAGGGCAAGTACCGCACCGACCAGAAGGCCTCGGCGAGCATTCCCGTCTGCGATGCCGGGAGCGCCGTGTTCTGGAAGGCGGACATGGACATCGACTGCGACGGCCGGCGCACCACGCGCTGCAACCGTCAGACCGATTCGTCCTTCCAGGAGGCGACCGCCTTCCTGCAGTCCGACGGCGCCTACCTGAACGCCGAGAAACTGCCCTTCATCGTGGTGCCCACGCCCAGCCCGATCTGGAACTACAAGTCGTCCGGCATCCGGGGCGGTTCGGTCGCGGCCGTCGTGTACCGCGGCAAGGTGCAGTACGCGGTCGTGGGCGACACGGGCCCCACCGGGATCATCGGCGAGGCGTCGTACGCCACGGCGAAGGCGCTGGGCATCAACCCGGACCCCGCCAAGGGCGGGACCCCTTCGGGCGTCACGTACATCGTCTTCAAGAACTCGAAGGCGTCGCCGATCCAGAGCCATGGCGCGGCCGTCACCCTCGGAGAGCGCCTCGCCAAGAACTTCGTCAAGAGCCGCTAGAGCATTTATCGAATACATGCGCGAAGGTGCAGGTGTCGTAGTACATGTGATGAGGCGTGAGCACCTGTCTGCCTTCCCCTGGAGCCGTCGATGACCGTTCGCCGAGTGGTGCCCGATATTCGGACCCACGACATGCACAGGAGCCGGGAGTTCTACGATCTGCTGGGCTTCGAGGAAGTCATGAACCACGGCTGGATCGTGACCCTCGCCTCCCCGTCCCACCCGGCGGCGCAGGTCAGCATCATGACCGGGGACAGGACCGCACCGGTGACGCCTGACATGAGCGTGGAGGTGGACGACGTGGACGCCGCCTACGTGGCGCTGCGTGAGCGTGGCGCGGAGATCGTCCACCCGCTCCAGGACGAGCCGTGGGGAGTGCGCCGCTTCTTCGTCCGTGACCCCGACGGCCGGGTGGTCAACGTGCTGAGCCATCGCTGACGCCCAGGGCCCGCCTGCATCCGGGCGCTTCTGGACGCGCTCGTGGCGGCCCGTGACGCCCACGGCAAGGGCTGACGTACGCTTCGCAGCGTGAGTGCCGAGAAGTTCGCCAGCGCCAGGTACGTCAGCATCACCACGTTCCGCAAGAACGGGACCGGGGTGGCCACGCCCGTGTGGTTCGCGGTGGACGGTGATGAGCTGTTCGTGTGGACGCGGACGGACTCGTGGAAGGTGAGGCGCCTGCGCAACGACAGCCGCGTGGTGATCACGGTGTGCGACGCACGGGGCAACATCGCCGAGGGCGCGCCCACTGCGGAGGGAACGGCGCGACTGCTGGACCAGGAGGGCACCGCCGCGGTGCGCAGGCTCCTGGCCCGTAAGTACACCTGGCAGTTCTGGATCGTCGACTGGCCGGCGATGATCGTCCGGCTGGGCAAAAGACCGCACACCGGCATCGCGGTCACTTTCTGAAAACACTGCGTAGCCTCTCCGTAACCTTGCTGCGATCGAATGCCTCCGGTTCCTCGGGATCGGACGGGTCCAGTCGGCAGTGGGGCAGGGGCGGCGATGATGGTGCATCAACTCCCGGTGGATGTCGGGGTGTTCGCGCGGTACCTGAAGGAACTGGTCGCGCTGCTCGACCGGTCCGGCGGCTGGTACGGGATCTTCTGGCAACGTGACCCCGACGGCATGCAGGCCTGTCTGGACGGCGTGGAGATTCCGCCCTGGGACGTGGTCGAATCGCTGCTCCAGGATCTGGCTGCCGAGCGCGGGCCCGCCTTCGTACAGCAGGAGTCGGTGCGGGCGAGCCGGCTTCAGGCGTCCGCCGCGGCGGCCCACGACCGGCTGCCCGGCGGCCGCGAGGCGCTGGCGGAACGGCTGGAGCTCATGCTCAGGGAGCAGACGTATGCGCAGGGCCGCGCCGAGGAGTTGATACGGCTGCTTGCCGAGGAGGCCGAGGGCGCACCGGCGGCGGAGCAGTACGCCCATGAGCTGTCCTGGACGCGCGACGACCACGTGCGCGCGACGGCACGCATCATGGAGCTGCGTTCCCGGCAGGCAGCCCTCGCTCCGCCCGAGCCGCCCGCTGCCCCGGCGGACTGGGCACGGCACCCGGCCGACGGCAGCGCGGCTCCCGGGCCGGGTCACCGGCTCCGGCCGCCCGCCGCCGCTGCGCACGGGCCGAGTCCCGACGCCTCGCCCCGGGACGGCGTCCGGGCCGCCGACGCGTACGCGCACCCGGGCGGCGCCACCGCAGGGTCGGTAGCGGCCGAGGAGGGGTTCCGGCCCGTGGCCGACGCCCACGACCGGGCCGGCCGGGCGGAGTTCGCGGCCGCCGAGCCGCATCCGCCCGGCGGAACACAGGCCCACCCCGCACCCGAGCCGCCCCGGGCGAAGAAGCGCCGGCGTCCGCGCGGGGCCCGGTTCGCCGGAGTCGAGGAACAGGCGGAGGAGGCGGTGGTACAGCCCGTGCCCGTTCTTCCGGTGGCGGACGACGTTCCCCGTGGGGCGCGCTACGGCGGGGCCGCAGCAGCGGTGGAGCATGCCGCACCCGCCCCGGTCGTTGCCCCCGCAGGCGCCTCCCGCGCCGCGCGCGAGACCGTCGCCGCGCTCGGGCGGCTGCGGGCCGAAGGGCGCGGCGGCGAGGCCCACGCCGTGATCTGCGAGGCCGCCGCCCGGCCCGCCTCCTGGCTGCCGGCCCTCGCCGGTGAACTGCACCGCTCCGGTCTCGCCGCCGACTGGGCCACGCTGCTGTGGGAGGTGGCGTCGCAGCCCGCGGCACGGCTTGCCGCGGCCGCCGACGCGCTTGCCGCGGCCGGCCGCAGCGACGACGGCCATCAGCTCCTGCGCCAGGGCGTCTCCCGCTCCGCCGACGAGATCGCCGGTGCCGTCATCGCCCTCGAGGACGAGGGCCTGGCCGCGCGGGGCGGTGCGCTGCTCGCCGCGTTCGTGCAGGTCCGCAGTGCGGAGGATGCCGCCAGGGTCCCCGACCGCGACCCGGCGCGGCTGGTCCCGCAGGTGCTGGCCGCTGCGCGTGCCGTATCCACGGCACGGGAGCGGGACGTTGTCCATGCACTACGCGTTGCAGGTCATCTCTGACAGTGAATCGACCGGTGTGGACCGCTCGGGTGTGAAACATGATCGACTCTGCGGGTTAATGGCGATGGTCTTGCCCCAGTGTGTGACGGGGCTTACGTTCTCCTCCTACGCATCGCATCTACGTGCGTAGAGCTCTTGACGTCCCGTCGAAGGAGCAACTCATGGCCAATGTCGTACGCGCAGCTCTGGTCCAGGCCACCTGGACGGGCGACACCGAATCGATGATTGCCAAACATGAGGAACACGCCCGTGAGGCGGCCCGGCAGGGCGCCAAGGTGATCGGATTCCAAGAGGTCTTCAACGCCCCCTACTTCTGCCAGGTCCAGGAGCCCGAGCACTACCGCTGGGCCGAGCCCGTCCCGGACGGTCCGACCGTCCGGCGGATGCAGGAACTCGCCCGCGAGACCGGCATGGTGATCGTGGTTCCGGTCTTCGAGGTCGAGGGGGCGGGCTTCTACTACAACACCGCCGCCGTGATCGACGCCGACGGCACGTACCTCGGCAAGTACCGCAAGCACCACATTCCGCAGGTCAAAGGCTTCTGGGAAAAGTACTACTTCAGGCCCGGCAACGCCGGCTGGCCTGTGTTCGACACGGCGGTCGGCAAGGTCGGCGTATACATCTGCTACGACCGTCACTTCCCCGAGGGCTGGCGCCAACTCGGTCTGCAAGGCGCACAGTTGGTCTACAACCCGTCCGCCACCTCGCGCGGCCTTTCCGCCTATCTCTGGCAGTTGGAGCAGCCCGCGGCCGCCGTCGCCAACGAGTACTTCATCGCCGCGATCAACCGCGTCGGCCAGGAGGAGTACGGCGACAACGACTTCTACGGGACGAGCTACTTCGTCGACCCCCGCGGGCAGTTCGTCGGCGAGACCGCCAGTGACAAGGCGGAGGAACTCCTCGTCCGCGACCTCGACTTCGACCTGATCGACGTCGTACGCCAGCAGTGGGCGTTCTACCGCGACCGGCGCCCCGACGCCTACGACGGGCTGGTGCAGCCGTGACCCATCTGTTCGACCGGCACAAGGCGGTCATCCCCGACTGGGTCGCCCTCTACTACAAGCAGCCCATCGAGATCACCCATGGCGAGGGCCGCCATGTCTGGGACGCGGACGGCAACCGCTACCTCGACTTCTTCGGCGGCATCCTCACCACCATGACCGCGCACGCACTGCCCGAGGTCACCAAGGCGGTGAGCGAGCAGGCCGGGCGGATCATCCACACCTCCACCCTCTACCTCAACCGCCCGATGGTGGAGCTCGCCGAGCGGATCGCCGCCCTGTCCGGCATCCCCGACGCCCGCGTCTTCTTCACCACCTCCGGCACCGAGGCCAACGACACCGCACTGCTGCTCGCCACCGGCCACCGCCGCTCCAACCAGATCCTGGCGATGCGCAACAGCTACCACGGCCGGTCCTTCTCGGCCGTCTCCATCACCGGCAACCAGTCCTGGTCCCCGACCAGCCTGTCCCCTCTGCAGACGCTGTACGTGCACGGCGGTGTCCGGACCCGCGGGCCCTTCGCCCACCTGTCGGACGCCCAGTTCATCGAGGCGTGCGTCGCCGACCTCGAGGACCTGCTCGGGCACACCCGCGACGTTGCCGCACTGATCGCCGAACCCGTCCAGGGCGTAGGCGGCTTCACCGCCCCGCCCGACGGCCTCTACGCCGCCTTCCGCGAAGTTCTCGACCGCCACGGAATCCTGTGGATCTCCGACGAGGTGCAGACCGGCTGGGGCCGCACCGGCGACCACTTCTGGGGCTGGCAGGCGCACGACAGGAACGGCCCGCCGGACCTGCTCACCTTCGCCAAGGGCATCGGCAACGGAATGTCCATCGGCGGCGTCGTCGGCCGCGCCGAAATCATGAACTGCATGGACGCCAACTCCATCTCCACCTTCGGCGGCAGCCCCGTCACCATGGCAGCCGGCATCGCCAACCTCACCTATCTGCTCGAGCACGACCTCCAGGGCAACGCCCGCCGGGTCGGCGGACTGCTGATCGAGCGGCTGCGCGCGATCGGCGCCGGTCTGCCGGCCGTACGGGAGGTGCGCGGGCGCGGGCTGATGATCGGCATCGAGCTGGTGCAGCCCGGCACCGACGAGGCCGACCCTGCGGCCGCGACCAGGGTCCTGGAAGCCGCGCGCGAGAGCGGGCTGCTGATCGGCAAGGGCGGCGGCCACAACACGAGCGCGCTGCGTATCGCGCCGCCCCTCTCGCTGACCGTGGCCGAGGCCGAGGAAGGCGCAGCGATCCTCGAACAGGCCCTGCGCAGCGCGTAGCCGACCGTACGTACACATAGGGAGCGCACCAGCAATGAGCAGTACCCGCACCCTGATCCGCGGCGGACTGGTCATCACCGCCGCCGACGAGATCCATGCCGACGTGCTGATCGAGGACGGGCGGATCGCCGCCCTCGCCGCCCATGGCACCGCGGCCGCCGGGACATGGACGGCGGACCGCACGATCGACGCCGCGGGCAAGTACGTCATCCCGGGAGGTGTCGACGCCCACACCCACATGGAGCTGCCGTTCGGCGGCACGTCCGCCTCCGACACCTTCGAGACCGGAACCCGCGCCGCGGCCTGGGGCGGCACCACCACGATCGTCGACTTCGCCGTGCAGAGCATGGGCCACTCCCTGCGCGAAGGGCTGGACGCCTGGTACGCCAAGGCCGACGGCAACTGCGCCATCGACTACGGCTTCCACATGATCCTCTCCGACGTCAACGAGTCGTCGCTCAAGGAGATGGACCTGCTGGTGGAGGAGGGCATCACCTCCTTCAAGCTCTTCATGGCCTACCCAGGCGTCTTCTACAGCGACGACGGGCAGATCCTGCGCGCCATGCAGCGTTCGTCCACCAACGGCGGGCTGATCATGATGCACGCCGAGAACGGCATCGCCATCGACGTGCTCGTCGAGCAGGCCCTCGCCCGCGGCGAGACCGACCCCCGCTACCACGGCGAGGTGCGCAAGGTCCTGCTGGAGGCCGAGGCCACCCATCGCGCCATCCAGCTCGCCCGGGTCGCCGGCGCCCCGCTCTACGTCGTGCACGTCTCGGCCGAGGAAGCCGTGGCCGAACTCGCCGCCGCCCGGGACAAGGGGCTTCCCGTATTCGGCGAGACCTGTCCGCAGTACCTGTTCCTGTCCACCGACAACCTTGCCGAGCCGGACTTCGAAGGCGCCAAGTACGTCTGCTCCACGCCGCTGCGGCCTCGCGAGCACCAGGCCGCCCTGTGGCGCGGACTGCGCACGAACGACCTCCAGGTCGTCTCCACCGACCACTGCCCGTTCTGCTTCTCCGGGCAGAAGGAGCTCGGCCGTGGCGACTTCTCCAAGATCCCCAACGGGCTGCCCGGCGTGGAGAACCGGATGGACCTGCTCCACCAGGCCGTGGTCGACGGGCACATCAGCCGCCGCCGCTGGATCGAGATCGCCTGCGCGACCCCGGCCCGGATGTTCGGCCTCTACCCGAAGAAGGGCACCATCGCGCCGGGCGCGGACGCCGATGTCGTCATCTACGACCCGCACGCCGAGCAGACCCTCTCCGCCGCCACCCACCACATGAACGTCGACTACTCGGCGTACGAGGGCAGGACCGTCACCGGCCAGGTGGAGACCGTGCTGTCGCGCGGTGAAGTCGTCATCGACCAGCGCGAGTTCACCGGTCGGGCCGGTCACGGCGTCTACACCCCCCGCTCCACCTGCCAATACCTGAACTAGCCCGAACCAGGAGGCCCCGACGTGGACTTCGGACTCGTCCTGCAGACCGACCCGCCGGCATCGGCCGTCGTCGGACTGATGCGGCGCGCGGAACGCAACGGATTCCGCTACGGCTGGACCTTCGACTCCGCGGTGCTGTGGCAGGAGCCGTTCGTCGTCTACAGCCGGATCCTCGAGCACACCCAGAAGATGATCGTGGGGCCGATGGTCACCAACCCGGGTACCCGTACCTGGGAGGTGACCGCCTCCACCTTCGCCACGCTCAACGACATGTACGGCAACCGCACCGTGTGCGGTATCGGGCGCGGCGACTCGGCGATGAGGGTGGCCGGCCGCAAGCCCAACACCCTGGCCAGGCTCGGCGAGGCGATCGGCGTGATCCGCGATCTCGCCGAGGGCCGGGAGGCGGTCGTCGACGACAGCCCGATCCGTATCCCCTGGGTGAAGAACGGGAAGCTGCCCGTATGGATGGCGGCGTACGGCCCCAAGGCCCTGGCGCTCGCCGGGCAGAAGGCCGACGGCTTCATCCTGCAGCTCGCCGACCTCTATCTGACGGAGTGGATGGTCAAGGCCGTGCGCGACGCGGCCGCGGACGCGGGACGCGACCCCGCGTCCGTCACCATCTGTGTGGCCGCGCCGGCGTACGTCGGTGACGACCTCGCCCACGCCCGCGACCAGTGCCGCTGGTTCGGCGGGATGGTCGGCAATCATGTCGCCGATCTGGTCTCCCGTTACGGCGAGCACTCGGACATGGTTCCGGAGGCGCTGACGGCGTACATCAAGGAGCGGCACGGCTACGACTACAGCCACCACGGCCGCGCCGGGAACCCGTCGACCGACTTCGTCCCGGACGAGATCGTCGACCGGTTCTGTCTGCTGGGCCCGGCCGAGGCGCACATCGAGAAGCTGACGGCACTGCGGGACCTGGGCGTCGACCAGTTCGCGGTCTACAACATGCACGACGCGAAGGAAGCGACGATCGACGCGTACGGCTCCGAGATCATCCCCGCACTCAACCGCTGACGTCCGCGCACCGCGCCCGCCTGAAGGGTCAGCCGCCATGACCTCGACCGTTCCCCCCACCCCCTCCGACGGGCCGATAGCCACCCCCATGTCCGTACAGACCGCTCGCATCGAGCTCGCACCCGGCGAGGTCCCCGCCGACAACCGCTTCGTCAACGACGATCTGCTGCCCGTTCCGATCGCCGACCGTCACTGGACGACCTACAACTTCGCGGCCCTCTGGGTCGGCATGGCCCACAACATCCCGTCCTGGCTGCTCGCCTCGGGCCTGGTCGCGCTCGGCATGGACTGGAAGCAGGCGGTGTTCACCATCGCGCTGGCCAATCTGATCGTGCTGGCGCCGATGCTGCTCACCGGGCACGCCGGGCCGAAGTACGGCATCCCCTTCCCGGTCCTGGCCCGGGCGTCGTTCGGCATGCGCGGCGCCAACCTGCCCGCGCTGATCAGGGCCGGGGTCGCCTGCGCGTGGTTCGGTATCCAGACCTGGATCGGCGGCCAGGGCATCTTCATCCTGCTCGGCAAGATCTTCGGCGGCTGGGCGGAGGCGGCCGAGATCGGCGGGCAGCCGTGGACGCTCTGGGTGTGCTTCGTGCTCTTCTGGGTACTCGAACTGGCCATCATCTACCGGGGGATGGAGACACTGCGCCGGTTCGAGAACTGGGCCGCGCCGTTCGTCATCGTCGGTGCGCTGGTCCTGTTCGTGTGGATCACGAACAAGGCGGGCGGCCTCGGGCCACTGCTGGACCAGCCGTCGCAGCTCGGCTGGGGCGCGGACTTCTGGCCCGTCTTCTTCCCCTCGCTCATGGGCATGATCGCCTTCTGGTCCACGCTGTCACTGAACATTCCGGACTTCACCCGCTTCGGCAAGGGCCAGCGTGCGCAGGTGTGGGGCCAGACGCTCGGCCTGCCGACGACGATGACCCTGTTCGCACTGCTGTCGGTGTTGGTCACCTCCGGCTCCCAGGCCGTGTACGGCGCTGCCATCTGGGACCCGGTGGCTCTGGCCGCCAAGACCGACAACGTCTTCGGGCTGCTGTTCGCGCTGGTGACCGTGCTGATCGCGACGATCTCGGTGAACATCGCGGCCAACGTCGTCTCGCCCGCGTACGACCTGGCCAATCTGGCGCCGCGGTTCATCAACTTCCGCAGGGGCGCGCTGATCACAGGCGTCGTCGGTGTGCTGATCATGCCGTGGCAGCTCACCGAGACGCCGGAGCTGTACATCTTCACCTGGCTCGGACTGGTCGGCGGACTGCTCGGCACGGTCGCGGGCATCCTCATCGCCGACTACTGGCTGGTGCGCCGCACCGTGCTGGACCTTGCCGGCCTGTACACGCCGGGCAGCCGCTACTGGTACACCTCCGGCTGGAACCTGCGCGCGGTGGCCGCGTTCGCGGTCGGCGGGCTGCTGGCCATCGGCGGCTCCCATTCCGCGCCGGGCAAGGGCCCGTTCCCCGAGGACGGCCTGATCCCGCTCCTCAAGCCGCTCGCGAACTACGGCTGGGCGGTGGGTCTCGGGGCATCGCTGCTGCTCTACATGCTGCTGATGAGGCCCGAGCGGGTCAGCCGGCGCTGAACACCGGCCCCAGTGCCCGGACCAGCCGCTCCTTGAGCCGGTCCGGGTCGCCGGGACACGAGGCGGCGATGTGCCAGGTGCGGACGGAGCCGGGGCCGAAGTCCGCCGCGTGGCTGCCGAGCACCCTGCGCAGCAGCCGCGTGTGGGGGCACTCGGCCAGCAGGGCGGCGTCGTACAGATCCTTGCCGCCGGCCGAACCGTCCTTCCCGTGGTCCGTGATCAGCCACAGCAGCTTCCAGGCGAGCGACAGTTCGCGGCTTGCGGTGCGGACCGCAGTGGGCGGGCCGCCGTCGCCGCGCGGGACGGCGGTCCACACCGGGGCGTCGTGCAGCACCTCGTCGAAGGCGAAGTCGACCTGGATCTCTCCCTGCGCCCTGCCGGGGAGCGACCCGGGCGTCTGCCAGGGAATGGCGGCCCGGACGCCGGGCGTGTCGTACTCCCACTCCTCGTCCCGGTCGCCGTAGCTCACATCGCCGTCGTACCCCTGGAGGTCGTCGCCCCGGACGCCGTCCGGGTCCAGGGTCACACCCCCTGCTGCGACCGGGTGCTCCCGGATCGCCTCGATCAGATCCTGCAGGGGCGAGGCGGCCACACCGAGCGCCGGGGCGTCCAGCCAGCGCAGCCCCTCCGGCGGGAGCAACGGCCGTGACCCGTACGCCGAGAACTCCTCCTCGCCCCACATCTCGTACCGTGCCGCTCCGTCCGCGGCCTCGGGCCACTGCTGCAGCGTCTCGACGGTGTCGACGTACGGGAACGGGCTGAGCGCGTCCGGGCAGTTCGCCGGCCCGGGCGTGTGCACGATCCAGTCCAGGTCACCCGGCTCGCGGGCGGCGTCACCCGCCCACGCCTGAAGCGTCATGCTGCCGCGCAGCACCAGCCCGTCGCTCCACGGCGCTTGTGCGATCAGCCGCAGCACATGGTCCAGTGCGGCACGGCGCGCACTCTCCATGGAGGGCCCTCACTCCCTGTCGGTCCACCGGCGCGGCCGACCGTAGCAAGGGCCACTGACAGGCCGGCTGCTCAGCGACGGGAGCGCTGGGCCTCCACGATCTCGCGGATCACCGGCTCGGCGCCCGCCCGGCGCTGCACCCGTTCGGCCAGGCCCGGGAACTGGGCGGCGACTGAGGTCAGGAACCGGAGTTCCAGCGGCGCGACATTGATCTCGGCGACATTGCGCTCGACGGCACGTACCACCTTGTCGACGACCTGGCGGGGCGAGACCGTCCGCACACCGCCGGGGGTCTTGGACCCGGTGGCGGCGAACATCCCCAGGTCACGTACGAATCCGGGCTGGACGATCGAGACACCGACACCCGTGCCGTGCAGATCCTGGCGGAAGGCGAGCGAGAACCCGCGCAGCCCGAACTTGGTGGCGTTGTACAGAGACGATGACTTGGTCGCCGCCAGGCCGGAGAGCGAGCCGACGAAGGCGATATGACCCCGGCCCGCGTCGATCATCGCCGGCGCGAGCAGCCGGGCCAGCATGACCGGGGCGCGCAGGTTCACCGCAAGTGCACGGTCGATCTGCTCCGGCGTGTAGTCGAGCACGTCACCGCTGGACGGCAGCGCGGCGTTGGCGAGAAGGATGTCCGTGCCCGCGGCCTCGTCGGCCAGCCGCCGGACATCGTCGGCATCGCCGAGGTCGGCGACGATCGTTCGCGCGCCGTAGCGCTCGGCGAACGGCTCCAGCGCCTCGCGGCGGCGGCCGGTCACCACCAACTTCGCCCCCTTGGCGGTCAGTTCGGCGGCGAGTGCGCCGCCGATGCCGCCAGTGACGCCGGTGAGCAGAACGCTTGCTCCGCTGATGCGCATCTGGTTACCCTCCAGTTCTGTTCGTTCGAACGAACAATAGGGAGGCGGGGCGGTCGTGTCCACAGATGAATTCGGCGGACTGGCGGAACACATCCGGGAGTTGCGGGACGGGCACACCTCGTCCGAGACCCTCGTGGCGAGCGCCATCGAGCGCATCGAGGCAAGCCAGAGCACCATCAACGCATTTCGCTGGGTACGCGGCGAACAGGCACTCGCGGAGGCGAGAGAGGCGGACCGGCGACTGGCCGCGGGGGAGCAGCTGCCTCTGCTGGGCGTACCGATGGCCGTCAAGGACGACACCGATGTGGCGGGCCTGCCCACCCTCTTCGGGTGCCAGGGCGAGACCGCGGCAGCGGCCGCCGACGGCGAAACCACCCGCAGGCTGCGCGCGGCCGGAGCCGTGATCGTCGGCAAGACGAACTCCTGCGAGCTCGGCCAGTGGCCGTTCACCGAAGGGCCGGCCTTCGGCGCCACCCGCAACCCCTGGTCGCTCGACCACACCCCGGGCGGGTCCTCCGGTGGTTCGGCGGCGGCCGTCGCGGCCGGACTCGTGCCCGCGGCAGTCGGCTCGGACGGCGCGGGGTCCATCCGCATCCCCTCGGCCTGGACGCATCTCGTCGGCATCAAGCCCCAGCGCGGCCGGGTCTCCCTGTACCCGTACACCGACGCCTTCCACGGCCTCGCCGTCAACGGCCCGCTCGCACGCACCGTGGCCGACGCGGCCCTGCTGCTCGACGTCGTGCAGGGCTCGCACCCCGAGGACCTGCACCGGCCGGACGCGATCGACGCCTCGGCCGCCGCCCGCCGTGAACCGGGCACCCTCCGGATCGCCCTGGCCTGGCGGCCCCCGATGACCCTCACCGGCACCAAGCCGCATCCCGAGGTGCGCCGTGCGGTGACCGCACTCGCCGAGGCGCTCGCCCGGCTCGGCCACACCGTCGAGGAGGCCAGGCCGCGTTACGGGCTGATCGGCCTGAGTCTGGTGGCGCGCGGTACGACGGGTGTCGGGGAGCTCGCGGCACTGCATCCCCAACCCGCGCTGCTCGACCGGCGTACCCGCAGCGCCATGCGCAGCGCCCGGCTGCTACGGGGCCCGGTCGTGCGCGCCGCACGCGCCCGCGAAAGCCGCCAGCACCGCCGTATCGGCGCCATCTTCGACACCTACGACGTGATCCTCGCTCCGACGACCGCCACCCCGCCCCCGCGCATCGGCACCTTCGACGACCTCGGCACCTGGCGCACCAACGCCACGATGACGGCTGCCTGCCCGTACGCCTTCCCGTGGAACGTCCTGGGCTGGCCCGGCGTCAACGTGCCCGCCGGCCTGACCGCCGACGGACTGCCTGTGGGCGCCCAGCTGCTCGGCCCCGCCGGCAGCGAGGAGAGGCTGATCTCGCTCGCGGCCCAGCTGGAGGCCGACCAGCGCTGGTACGAGAAGCGCCCGCCCGCCCCCGCGATCAAGGGGACCACGCCAGTGGAACAATGACCCTCATGTCCAACGCCGCCCGCTCCGCGCCCACCCGGCAGCGCATCATCGCCGCCGTCCTGCACATCATCGGTCAGGACGGCGTCGCGGCGGTCACCAACCGGAGGATCGCCAAGGAGGCCGGGGTCTCGCTGGGCTCGGTCACGTACCACTTCGAGACCCAGCACGAACTGCTGCGGGAGAGCCTGCTGCACTTCGTCCGCGAGGAGACCCGCCGCTTCACCGAGCTGGCCGACCGGTACCAGGGCGAGGGCATCGACATCGCCGGTGCCGCCTCGCTCGCGGGGCAGGTGGCGGGCGGCATCCCGTTCGGGAGCGAGCACATCGCGACCTTCGAGCTGTATGTCCAGGCCGGGCGGGACGAGCGGCTGCGGGAGGCCGCCTCCGAGGCGTTCTCCGCCTACGACCGCCTGGCGGTGCAGATCCTCACCGGTCTAGGAGTCCCGGACGCCGAGGCCTACGCGGCGACCATCGTGGCTCTGGTGATGGGCCTCCAGCTGCGGCGTCTCGCCACCGGCAGCCCGGCCGACGACCTCGTGGACGCGCTGCTGCTGCTCGCCCGGGGCGCGGTCAGCCAGGACGCCGGGATCTGACCTCCCAGGCGTTCCCGGACGTGCCCCGCCGGGCTGATACACCCCTCGGCGACCTGCGTCCGCCGCGTCATGACGCAGCAGAGCACCTGGGCCCAACTGGGCGTACTCGCCCATGCTTCGGCCGGTGCGAGCCGCGCGCAGCCGGTCACGGCGGCCGTTCCAGGATATTCCGCGGCAGGCAGCGCGGCACCTGCGGGGCCGGATACGTCGCCGGGTGCGGGAGTCGGTCCGCCAATTACCCTGAAAGGGTGCATATCGTGCGCCGGGCGATCGCGCCCGTCCTCTCCGCGGTCATGGTTCTGACGGCGGCCTGTGCCGCGACGCCCGCCCAGTTCACCTCCGCCGCGCCACCCCGGCTCTCGCCCCGTGTCAGCGACGTACCCCCGGCCAAACTCGGTGCGAGTTACGAGCCGACCTGCCCGGTGCCTCCCTCCCGGCTGCGGCTCATCCGAATGAACCACTGGGGCTTCGACGGGCGGGTGCACCGCGGCGAACTGATCGTCCATCAGGACGAGGTGCGCCCACTGCTGCGGGTGTTCGGGAAGGCCCTCGACGAACGTTTCCCGATCCGCCGGATGCGGGTGATGGCGGAGTACGGCGGCAGTGACGCGGCAGCGATGGCGGACGACAACACCTCGGCGTTCAACTGCCGCCGGGTGACCGGCGATCCCCGTCACCTCTCCCGCCACTCGTACGGTGACGCGCTGGACATCAACCCCGTGGAGAACCCGTATGTGGACGGCTCCGGCGATGTCCACCCCCCGGCGGGGCGAGCCTGTCTCGACCGCTCCCGCCCCGCCAACGGCATGATCACGCCCGATGGCGTCATCGTCACGCAGATGCGGGCCATCGGCTGGCACTGGGGTGGCCGCTGGCACCCGCCGGACTACCAGCACTTCTCGGCGGACGGCACCTGACCCGAGCCCGGTGACCGCGCGGCGGGCGCGGCGTACCGTCGGTCGGACCCCGCCGCACCAAGGAGCCGCCACGTTGTTCACCACCCGGCCGACCCTCCAGGGCACCTTCGGCATGGTGTCCTCCACCCACTGGCTGGCCTCGCAGTCCGCGATGGCCGTGCTCGAGGACGGCGGGAACGCCTTCGACGCCGCCGTCGCCGCCGGATTCGTCCTTCATGTGGTCGAGCCGCACCTCAACGGGCCCGCGGGCGAGGTCCCGGTCATCCTCGCCCCCGCGGGCGGCGAGGTGCGTGTCCTGTGCGGGCAGGGCGTCGCGCCCGCCGGCGCGGCCATCGGCCACTACCGCTCACTCGGGCTCGATCTCGTGCCCGGAACCGGACCGCTGGCCGCGGCCGTGCCCGGGGCGTTCGACGCGTGGATGGTGCTGCTGCGCGACCACGGCACCAGGACGCTCGCCCAGGTGCTGAGGTACGCCATCGGGTACGCGGAGGACGGCCATGCGCCGGTCGAGCGGGTCGGGCAGACCGTGGAGCAGGTGCGGCAGCTGTTCGAGACGGAGTGGACGACGTCCGCCGACGTCTATCTGCCCGGCGGAAAGGCCCCGCGGCCGGGCCGGCTGCTGCGCAACCCCGCGCTGGCCGCGACCTGGCGGCGGCTGATCGAGGAGGCCGGCGCGGGCGGGCGGACCGAGCAGATCGAGCGGGCGCGGACTATCTGGCGGGAGGGCTTCGTCGCCGAGGCGCTGGTACGGCAGTCCGCCGTGCCGACCATGGACACCAGCGGCACCCGGCACACCGGCACGCTCACGAGGGCGGACCTGGCCGGCTGGTCCGCCTCGTACGAGGATCCGGTGACCTACGACTGGAACGGCTGGACCCTGTGCAAGGCAGGCGCCTGGAGCCAGGGGCCCGCCTTCCTCCAGCAGCTGGCGCTGCTGCCGTCCGAGCTCCCTGCCTACGGGTCCGCCGACTACGTCCACCTGCTGATCGAGGGCTGCAAGCTCGCCATGGCCGACCGTGAGGCCTGGTACGGCGACGCCGCCGACGTACCCGTGGCCGCGCTGCTGTCGGAGCCGTACAACGCCGTGCGCCGTGCGCTGATCGAGGAGAGGGCGTCGTACGATCTCCGGCCCGGCAGTCCCGAGGGGCGGACACCCGCTCTCAGCGCGCACGCCACCGCCGTCGCGGCCGGGAAGCCCGGATTCGACGTGATGGGTCCCCCGGCTCCCGGTGCCGGCGAGCCGACCGTCGCCGACGACGGTGCGACCCGTGGCGACACGTGTCACCTGGATGTCGTCGACCGCTGGGGCAACATGGTCGCGGCCACGCCGAGCGGCGGCTGGCTGCAGTCCAACCCGGTCGTGCCCGAGCTGGGTTTCCCTCTCGGCACGAGGCTGCAGATGGCGTGGCTCGACCCCGGTCTGCCGAACTCGCTCACCCCGGGGCGCCGCCCGCGGACCACCCTCTCGCCGTCGCTCGCGCTGCGGGACGGAATACCGTGCATGGCGTTCGGCACGCCCGGCGGCGATCAGCAGGACCAGTGGCAGGTGCACTTCTTTCTGGCCGTGGCCCTGCGTGACCGGGTACGGGGCGGGCTCGACCTGCAGGGCGCCGTCGACGCACCGGGCTGGCACAACGACGCCTTCCCCGGCTCCTTCCACCCGAGGGGCATGCGGCCCGGGTCGGTGACCGTCGAGTCGCGGATGGACCCGGAGGTGGTCGACGGGCTGCGGCGACGGGGCCATGACATCACCGTCGGGGAGGCCTGGGCGGAGGGCCGGATGTGTGTGGTCTCCAGGGATCCCGCGACGGGGATCGTGTCGGCCGCGGCGAACCCGCGCGGCATGCAGGGTTATGCGGTAGGCCGCTGAACGGACATCGCGTGTTCATGTGGTCGTACCCTGGCGGCCGTCCGGCGTCCATCGGCCGGTCGCCGGGCGTCGGCGGGGATGTCAGTCGGCCGTGCTTAGCTGGACACATGATCGATGAGTTTCTGACCGGTGATCTCTCCGACGTCGAGGAGGCGGTCCGCAAGGCGGCCGCCGCCGAGATCACGCCGCGCTTCCGCCAGCTCGCCGCGCACGAGATCGTCGAGAAGAGCGGGCCGCACGATCTGGTGACGATCGCGGACCGCAGCGCCGAGGAGCACCTGACCGCCTCGCTGACCGCCCTGCTGCCCGGCTCGGTCGTGGTCGGCGAGGAGGCCGTGCACGCGGACCCCGCTGTGTACGAGGCCCTGCACGGCGACGCGCCCGTGTGGATCGTCGACCCCGTGGACGGCACCCGCCAGTTCGTGCACGGCGACCCCGCGTTCTGCACCCTGGTCGCGCTCGCGGTGCGCGGCGAGGTGCTCGCCTCCTGGACGTACGCACCCGTGCTGGACGAGATGGCGACGGCGGTGCGGGGCGCGGGAGCCATGCTCAACGGCGCACCGATACGGGCGGGTTCCCCCATCCCGGGCGCGGTGCTCGAAGTGGCCATGTCCCATCCGGACTACACGACGCCGGACCAGAAGCGCGCGCTGCTCGGCCTCGCGGTGCCCTCGGTGCACGCCCGGCCGTGCGGCTCCGCCGGCCTGGAGTATCTGGATGTGGCCCGCGGCGACCTGGACGGCGTTGCCTTCTCCTGGGAGCACGCCTGGGACCACGCCGCCGGCCTGCTGCTGGTGACGGAGGCGGGCGGCGCGCATCTGACACTCGCGGGGGAGTTGTTCCGTATCGGCGGCGGCAATGTCCTGCCGTTCACGGCCGCCCGCGACGAGGCGACGGCCCACCGGATACGGGACCTGCTCACCTGAGGGCGGCCCGCGCCGCGTGGATCAGGTGAGGCTGCCGGATCGGGTGAGGCTGCGGGGATCAGGTGAGCCGGGCCCTCGTCTCACGGACCAGTTCGCCCGCCGACTCCACCGCGGCCGGATCCAGAGCGGTGAGGGCGGCTGTCACGCGTGCCGTGAAGTCCTCCGGGACACCGGGGAACGCGGCGGCAGCCGCCAGCGCGCCCTTCTCGTTGAGGCACCACACCCGGTGGTGCGCATGCAGCGACTGCACGAGCACACCGAAGGCCCGCGACAGACACAGCGCCACATGCAGCGCATCCCCGGACCCGGCCGACTTGCGCGCCGCCGCGACCGAGAACTCCGCCTCCCACGCCGCATGCACCAGCGTCTCGCGCAATGGCTCCGGATACCGCTGTGTCGCGTCCCGAAGCACCGTCAACTCGCCGTGCGGGTCGGCCAGTACGCGGCAGATCGCCACCTCCCCGGCGTACGCGGGCGACCAGAAGCCCAGCGGATGGCCCGCCTGCACCCCCGTCTCGTACCGCCCCGCCCGGCACTCGGACCAGACCCGCTCCACCCGGTCCAGGTCCCGCAGGATCCAGTCCACCGCCGCACCGTCGACCGACAGCCACGCGCCGCCGTCGACCCATGGACCCCAGCCGCCGGGGCCGGCGACCTCCACCCGCTCACCGGTCAGCTCCGACGCCAGCGCGGCGAGCGCGGGGACATCGACCTCACCCCGGTAGTAGAGGCCCAGATCCCAGTCCGAACCGGGGCGGTGCGCCCCTCGCGCCCGGCTGCCGCCGAGCGCGACCGCGCGCACGCCGCGCACTTCGGTGAGCCATTGCGCCATGTCATCGATCGCGTCCTGCAACGCGCTGTTCAGCCTGTTGTCCATCGCGCCGGACAGTACCCCGCCTCCCGCTGCCGGCGCCGCGGAATATCCTGGGACTCTTGGCCATCGGCTGACAAAGGAGTCCGAAGGTGCCGTCGATGTTCGATGCCGTCGTCGTGGGGGCGGGACCCAACGGACTGACCGCCGCGGTCGAACTGGCCAGGCGCGGCTTTTCGGTCGCGGTCTACGAGGCCATGGACACGGTCGGCGGTGGCGCGCGGACCGAGGAACTGACTCTCCCCGGCTTCCGCCACGACCCGTGCTCCGCCGTCCACCCGCTCGGCATCGGCTCGCCGGCCTTCAGGGCGATGCCGCTGGCCCGTCACGGCCTGGAGTGGCTCCACCCCGAACTGCCCCTCGCCCACCCGTTCCCGGACGGCGGCGCCGCCGTGCTCAGCCGCTCGGTCGGCGAGAGCGCCATGTCGCTCGGTGCCGGGGACGCGGGCGCGTACCGACGGCTCGTCGCCCCCTACCTCGGCCACTGGGACACCCTCGCGGCGGACTTCCTGCGCACGCCCTGGGACGGGCTGCCCCGCGATCCGTACCGCATGGTCCGTTTCGGACTGACCGCGCTGCAGCCTGCGACCTGGCTCACGCGACGGTTCACCGGCGAGCGGGCCCGCGCCCTGCTCACCGGCCTCGCCGCCCATGCCATCGCCCCCACCGGCGGCCTCGCCACCGGCGGCATCGCCCTGATGTTCGCCCTTGCCGCGCATGAGGTGGGCTGGCCCGTGCCGCGCGGCGGATCGCAGGCGATCAGTGATGCCCTGGCCGCCTATCTGCGCGAACAGGGCGGCGTGATCCACACGAACACACCGGTGAAGCGCCTGGACGAGCTGCCCCCGGCCCGCGCGTACGTCTTCGACACCTCGCCCACCGCACTCGCCCGGATCGCCGGGCTGGGCGATGCGTACGGGCACTACCGCTACGGCCCGTCCGCGTTCAAGGTCGACTACGCCCTGTCGGGGCCCGTGCCCTGGACCTCGAAGGAGGCCCGTGCGGCGGGGACGGTGCACATCGGAGCCACCGCGGGCGAGATCGAGGCGGCACTCGACGCGGCGGTCAGCGGCCGCGACCCCGACGTCCCCTTCCTGATCACCGCCCAGCCCAGTCTGCTCGACCCGACCAGGGCACCGGCCGGCAAGCACGTGCTGTGGGCGTACGGCCATGTGCCGTCGGGCTGGGACGGCGACGCCACCGAGGTCGTCGAGCGTCAACTGGAGCGCTTCGCACCGGGGTTCCGCGACCTGGTGCTGGCCCGGGCGGTCGCCGGACCGCCTCAACTGGCCGCGCGCAACGCCAATTACGTGGGCGGCGACATCGCCTGCGGTGCCTTCGCCGGGCTGCAGACGGTGCTGCGCCCCAAACTCGCCCGGGTTCCGTACGCGACCGCTCACCCGGCCGTCTTCCTGTGCTCGTCGGCGACCCCGCCGGGCCCGGGTGTGCACGGCATGTCGGGCCACCATGCCGCGAAGGCGGTGTGGCGCAGACTGCGCGCACGCTAGCCGCGCGGTCGGGAGGGCATGTGGCCAGGCCATGGCGCCGGTACAGAGCTTCGGGCAAGGGCGGCGTCGACGGGTCTGATCCGGGGAAGTGGAACCGTCTCAGGCTGTGCGCCTCCAGATCTCCTTCCAACGCTCGGCCCTGGCGGCAAGAACAGTCCGGTCGGTCTCAGTCGGCTGTGAGCCGGTGCTCACGCCGCATCGTGCGCACAGCTGGTACAGGTGGTAACCGCTTCTCCAGCGAGTCGTCCCTGCGTCGCTCCCGCATGCCCGGCACGTCGAGGACGCCGCCACCGTTGGGACCATGGAACGCACGATGCGTTCCACCACGGTCCGGAGTGGCTCGGTGGGGTGGTGCTCAGGGTTGGGGCAGTAGGCGAGGCTGCCTTCTGAACCGCGCCCCCGGTCTCGCCAGCTGCCGTCTGCTTTGGGATGGCGATGTCCCTCAGCCTTCTCCCGTCGGCGGCGCGCCATGAATGCGGCCTCATCCGCCAGCCAGAGCCGACGGGCCGCATGGAGCTCCTCGACTGCGCGGACCAACGATGCCGGGTCGGTTCCCAGGTCGACCGGGATCCGGGCGCTGCGGCACAGGTGATGGTAGGTCGCGCGGAAGCCGTACGGACTGAAGCTCACCACGCACGTGCGGAAAGCGGCATGCCGGGCCCGCACCGAGAGACTCGTGTCATGGACGCGCCGACGATGCGTTTCAAAGCTGGTCATCGAGTGAGGCTATGGGCCAACTGATCGACGCGCATCCGACTGTCCGTGGTGGGGGCGGCTATGACGTCGCCGGCAGCATGATGTGCTGCGTGACGAGTTCGTACGACCTCAAGCGGTCGGCCAGCGCGTAGACGGGCGTCACCAGCATGAGTTCGTCCGCCCCGGTCACGGCCACCAGGTCCATCAGCCGCTTCGCAACGGTCTCCGGTGAGCCGTGTGCCTGTTGGGCGCGGAAGCTCGCCAGCGCCTGCACGTCTTCTGCGGCGAACGAGTGGGCGGCGGCCTCTTCGGGCGTGGGGAAGGGGATGTCGCCCCGTCCCTTGAGAAGCCCAGCCTTGACGACGTCCATCGGGCCTGCGAGCCACGCCGCCTCCTTCTGCGTCTCGGCGCACACCGTTTCCACGCAGATCAGCACACGGGGGCGGTCGCACCAGCGGGAAGGAGAAAAGTGCTTCCGGTAGTGATCGAGCGCAGGGAGGGTGTTGTCAGGACGAATGTGATGGGCGAAGGCGATCGGTAGGCCAAGTTCCGCAGCGAGCGCGGCACCGGCCGTGCTCGAGGACAGCAGCCATAGCTCCGGGAACGGGCCGAGCGCGACCTCGTCCACCAAGAAACGCAGAGTCGCTGACACATCGCTTTGGTATTCGTCGTCCGTTGTCGGTCCGGCCCCACGCCGCAGGGCCCGCGCCGTCGACTCGTCGAAGGTACCCGGGCCACGGCCGATTCCCAGGTCGATACGGCCCCCGTGCAGTGCGGCCAGCGTGCCGAACTGCTCCGCCAGCATGATCGGCGCGTGGTTCGGAGCGAGAACGCCCCCGGAACCGACACGGATGGACGACGTCAACGCGGCAGCGTGGGCGGTCAGGACGACGGGCGGGAACGCTCCGATGGCCGGAGAGTGGTGATGCTCGGCGTACCACAGTCGCAGGTAACCGAGGTCCTCCAGGCGGCGGGCGAACTCGGTGGTGTCTCGTAACGTGTCGGCTGGTCGAGAGTCCGTTTGGACCATGGCCACTTCGAGCGCGCCGAGCGGAATGGTGATCATCCGATCAGTATAGGAAGCGTCCATCGGCGTTCACGAGGTCAGTTTGAAGACCCGGCACACATCCGGGTCCCCGAGCCGCGCGAAGAGCACGGTGTGCCCCTCCTCCTTGCCGACCTGGAGTTCGGTGACCGTCGCGCCGCGGGCGCTGGTGTCGAGGTCGTCGAAGGTGAGCCCGATCTCGCCGTCCTCTCCCGGGGGGTTCACCAGCTTCCAGACCCCGCCGCCGTCGAACGAGGGGCCGTCCTCCGTCAGGATCTCGGGGCCGTCCTCCTTGGGCCAGTGCTTCACGGAGAACCTGACCGACGTGCCGCCGTCAGCGGTCAGGTCGAGGCGTGCTCCGTGCGGGCCGGTGTAACTCCCGTACAGATCGGCCTGACTGACCTCCGCCGAAGGGGCCGGTCCGCACCCGGCCGTGTCGGTGGAGCATCCCGTGGACAGCGAGAGGACCGCGGCGACGGCGACCAGCCCGAGGGCAGGGGCGGACGGCCTCGTCCGGCCGCCGGTGCGTGCGGCGCTCACTGGCTCTTCCCGGGGATGCGCTCGGTCCAGGTGACCGTCTGGTCCACGGCGCTCGTCACCGGGCCGTCGGCGATCTCCGCGTACTTCAGCCAGTCGTAGTAGCCGATGAAGTGGAGTGCCGACTCGGAGCTGGTGGTGTTGTCCAGGGTGTACTGCACCACCAGGGACCCGTCCGGGTCGGTGCCCTGGACCTCGTACTTGACGTTGTACGAGCCCATGAAGGCCTCACCGAGGTGCTTGGGATCACCGGTGACGATGGCCGGCAGGTCCTCGGTGATGAGTTTCTTGGCCGCGCCGACCTTCCCCATTTCGGAGATGGAGAAGGCTGCGTCCCCTGTTGTGCTGCCCGTCGCCTCCCACTGCTCCACCGTCTGCCGCCGGATGTCCTTCATGCTCTCCATGGACTGGAGCAGTTCGACCATCTTGTCGCCGTTGGTGAAGTCCTGATGCCGGGGTCCCAAGCCGGTCGCATAGTCCAGGCCCAGGTCGTACGGGCTGTCGTCGTTCCGGTCCGGATAGGGATCCTTGCCGTCGAGGACGCGCTGATACGCGTTGTACTCGTCGGCGCTGATCCGGTTCGTGGAGTCGATCGAGTCGTGCTGCGGCTTGCTGTTGAACCAGGCGCCGATCCCCACGTCGGACATCAGCGTCATGGAGAGATTCTGGTCCGCGGTGATACCCCGGCGGCAGATCTCGACTATCTCCTTCTGGGCGGCCTCGACGTAGTAGGCGCTCTGGGTGCGCTGGCCCATCGGGATGTAGTGCTCCGCGGTGATGTACCCGGAGACCGTGCCCGCGTGGTCCACGGCCAGCCCCTTGTCCAGCGCCCGCTGCACGGCGTTCTGGAGATCGCGCCGAATGATCTTGAGGTCGGCGACGGCGTCGTCGAGGACACCGGACAGCGCTTTGGCCACCTTGGTGGCCGCCGTCAGCTGCCGCGCGATGTCGTCGATCAGGGTCCAGGCGAACGGGGCCGCCGCGCCTTCCCAGTACCCCTTGTCCCGCAGGGGCCCCAGAACCTCGTCGGTCATTCGCTTCGGCAACTTCTCCGTCTTGGTGTGTGCCTCGCGCCACTTGTCCGCGAGATCGTCCAGTACGGAGAAGTCGGTGTCGAGCAGTTCGCGGTAGAAGGCAGGCATTACTTCAGCCCTCGCAGTGCGCTGAACTGCTGCTCGATCCCCTGGTCCGTACCCGTGTACGTGTGGGAAGCGCCGCGCAGACTCTCCGCGATCCGCGTGAGCCACCCCTCGGCGGCCTTGACCTGCTGCTCCCAGTTCTTCAGGGACGTCTTCAGCGCCTCGCTGCTGTCCCATCCCGCCAGCTCACGCGCGGCCTTGGTGGCCGGGGCGTGCACGGCCGTGGCGGGGCCGTGGAAGGCGTCGAACACCTCGTCGGCGACACCGGCCGCCTTCTTGAGCACGCCCTCCGCGATGGCCAGCCTGGGCCCGATGCCTGGTGGGGCGGCGCCCAGCAGTGGCGGGTCCAAAGGCCCCCGGGCGCCCGGCGGGAGGGGCAGATACGGCAGCGGTTCGTCGCCGCCCTTGCCGGCCGCTTCCTTACTCATGTGGTGCTGCTCCTTCATCCGGTACGGACGCCCCCGTCGGCAGATCCTTCACAGAGGCTAACCCGGACGGACACGTGCGTACGGCCCGGGGGTTCACGCCCGGTACCGACGACCTGCGTGAAGCCTTGTGTGACGCCGACTGCCGGGTCACCGGACCGCAAAGCGTCCGCCGGACGCCGCTGCCGTGCGGCCGGCCGCACGAGAAGCGGTCCGATGCCGTGACGAATCCTGCGTGAAGCATTGACGCGACATCAACACCCCCTTAGCTTTCGTCGCGTTGCACTTCGTACGTCATATATGAGACGCCATACGCGAGATCTGAGAGAACTCATGGCCTTCGCCCCCAGTCCGATCCCGTCCCGCACCCAGTACGTCCTGGAGGCGATCAAGCACGGCATCCTCACCGGTGCCCTCAGCCCGGGCCAGGCCCTGGTCGAGACCGAACTGGCCGCCCAGTTCGGGGTGTCGAAGACCCCGGTGCGTGAAGCACTCAAGACGCTGGCCGGCACCGGTCTGGTGGTGATGAGCCAGTACAAGGGCGTCACCGTGCGGATGGTCGACGCGGACATGGCCCGCGAGGTCTACGACGTCCGCCTGCTGCTGGAACCCGAGGCGCTGCGCCGCTCGATCACCCGCCGTGCCTCGCTGGAGGACGCGCAGGCGGCACTGGTGCGCGCCGACGAGGCGGTCGACCAGGCCGAGCGGTCCTTGGCGAACCGCGAGTTCCACCGGGCGCTGTACGTCCCGTGCGGCAATCCGCTGCTGGCCCGGATGCTCGACGAGGTGCGCGACCAGGCCGCTCTCGTGTCCACCGTGGCCTGGGCGGCCGATCCCTCGTGGCAGCGGGAGGCCGGTGAGCACCGCGAGATCCTTCGGCTCGCCCTGGCAGGCGACGCCCAGGGCGCGGCCCTGGCCCTCCACTCCCATATCGCCTCCTTCGTCCACCGCGCGTTCCCCGGGACCGAGGAGGACCCCGCATGAGCACCCCTGACTTCGCCGTCATGCGGGGCGCGTTGGCCGATGTCGTGGCGATCCCCGTCACTCCGTTCACGGACGAGGACACCGTCGACACCGACGCGCACCGCCTCCTGGTGCGCCGCCTCGTCGACGGCGGCGTGCGCACACTCACCCCGAACGGCAACACCGGTGAGTACTACGCACTCGCCCCCGAGGAGCGGCGCGCGGTCACGGAGCTGACGGTCGACGAGGCGGCCGGTGAGGCGGCGATCCTGGTCGGGGTGGGCCTCGATGTGCCGACCGCCGTCGCCTCCGCACAGCACGCCCGGGACACCGGCGCCTCGATGGTGATGGTGCATCAGCCCGTCCACCCCTATGTCTCCCAGGGCGGCTGGGTGGACTACCACCGGTCGATCGCCGAAGCCGTTCCCGAGCTGGGAGTCGTGCCGTACATCCGCGAACCGCGGCTGCACGGCGAGCGCATGGCCGAGCTCGGGGAGCTGTGCCCCAATGTCATCGGCGTGAAGTACGCCGTGCCGGACGCCGCGCGTTTCGCCTCCTTCGCGCGGGACGCGGGGCTGGACCGGTTCGTCTGGATCGCGGGCCTCGCAGAGCTGTACGCGCCCTCGTACTTCGCGGGCGGTGCCACCGGCTTCACCTCGGGCCTGGTCAACATCGCCCCGTCCGTCTCTCTGGAGATGCTGACGGCCCTGCGCGCCGGGGACTACCCGGCCGCGATGAAGGTCTGGGAGCGGATCCGCCCGCTCGAGGACCTGCGCGCCGCCCACCGGTCCGCCGACAACGTCTCGGTGGTCAAGGAGGCACTGGCCGGACTCGGTCTGTGCCGGCGCGACATCCGCCCCCCGAGCCGCGCGCTGCCGCACATGCACCGGTCGGCAGTTTCCGCGCTCGTGGCCGGGTGGGGCATATGACTCCGCGATCCGGTCGGCTGCGCAGCCACCACTGGTACGGCACGGACGGACTGCGGTCCTTCTCGCACCGGGCGAGGACCCGGCAACTGGGCTACCTCCCCGAGGAGCACCTCGGCAAGCCGGTCATCGCGGTGCTCAACACCTGGTCCGACATCAACCCCTGCCACGTCCATCTGCGGGACCGCGCCCAAGCCGTCAAGCGTGGGGTGTGGCAGGCCGGCGGATTCCCGCTGGAGTTCCCCGTCTCGACCCTGTCCGAGACCTTCCAGAAGCCGACCCCGATGCTCTACCGCAACCTGCTTGCGATGGAGACCGAGGAACTGCTGCGTTCGTATCCGGTGGACGGCGCGGTGCTGCTGGGCGGCTGCGACAAGTCGACGCCGGCGCTGCTGATGGGCGCGGCCAGCGCCGATCTGCCCGCGGTGTTCGTGCCCGCCGGGCCGATGCTGCCGGGCCACTGGCGCAACGAGGTCCTCGGCTCCGGCACGGACATGTGGAAGTACTGGGACGACAAGCGGGCCGGACTCATCGGCGACTGCGAGATGAGTGAGCTGGAGAGCGGTCTGGCCCGGTCCCCCGGCACCTGTATGACGATGGGCACGGCTTCTACGCTGACGGCCGCCGCCGAGGCCCTGGGCGTCACCGTTCCCGGTGCTTCGTCCGTCCCGGCGGTCGACTCCGGCCACGACCGGATGGCCGCGGCGTCCGGGCTGCGCATCGTCGAACTGGTGCGCCAGGACCTGAGACTGTCGAAGATCCTCACCCGCGAGGCCTTCGAGGACGCGGTCACGACCGTGCTCGGGCTCGGCGGTTCCACCAACGCGGTCATCCATCTGATCGCCATGGCCGGCCGGGCCGGGGTGAAGCTGTGCCTCGACGACTTCGACCGGATCGCCCGTACGGTGCCCGTGCTCGCCAACGTCCGCCCCGGCGGCGGTCCTTATCTGATGGAGGACTTCCACTTCGCGGGCGGGCTGCCCGGCTTCCTCTCCCGGATCAAGGACCTGATCCATCTGGACCGGCCGACGGTCTCCCACGCCAGCATGCGCGAACAGCTCGAAGGGGCACGGGTCCACAACGACGACGTGATCCGTACCCGGGACAATCCCGTCGCCGACCAGGGCGGAGTCGCCGTGCTGCGGGGCAATCTGTGCCCGGACGGTGCGGTCATCAAGCACATCGCCGCCGACCCGAAGCTGCTCAAGCACACCGGCCCCGCCATGGTCTTCCCCGACTACCGCACCATGCAGCGAACCATCGACGACCCGGCGCTCGGCATCACCGCCGACCATGTGCTCGTGCTCCAGGGCGCGGGGCCCAAGGGCGGCCCGGGGATGCCCGAGTACGGGATGCTGCCCATCCCCGACCACCTGCTGAAGGCAGGCGTCAGGGACATGGTCCGGATCTCCGACGCCCGGATGAGCGGCACCAGCTACGGCACGTGTGTGCTGCACATCGCGCCTGAGTCGTACGTCGGCGGCCCGCTCGCCCTCGTGCGCACCGGGGACCCGATCACCCTCGACGTCGAGTCCCGCTCGCTCCATCTCGACGTGGCCGACGAGGAGTTGGAGCGCCGCCGGGCCGAGTGGACCCCGCCGCCGCCGCGCTACGGGCGCGGCTACGGGGCGCTGTACACCGAACAGATCACTCAGGCCGACACCGGCTGCGACTTCGCCTTCCTGGCCAGGCCCGGCCAGGTGCCCGACCCGTACGCGGGCTGAGAGCGCCCCTCCCGCTCCGGATCCCTCCGCTCGTCGCTCCTTCCACGCCCGACCACGCGCGATGTCTCGAACAGCGCCTTCGATGCGCTTCCACTGCCTGAACGGAGAAGCAGTCATGGCCTCTGCTGTGGCGCAGAAATCGCCCGGGGCACCGCCCCGGCGGCCCAGGGCGCCCGGTCGCCGTACGGGAACGGCACCGCGCCGTCTGCCGTATCTGCTGATCGCTCCTGCCGGACTGCTGATGCTGGGCTTCATCGCCTACCCGGTGCTCAGCGTCTTCTACTACAGCCTGCAGAACTACAACCCCACCAAGCCGTGGCGGAACGGCTTCGCGGGTCTGTCGAACTTCGGCACCGTCGTCACGCAGGACCCGCACTTCTGGAACACGCTGGCCTTCAGCCTCAAGTGGGTCGTCGTCGAGGTGGGCCTGCAGCTGCTGTTCGGGCTGGCGCTCGCGCTGATCGTCAACCAGACCTTCGCGGGCCGGGCGCTCGGCCGGGCCCTGGTCTTCTCACCGTGGGCCGTGTCGGGTGTGCTGACCTCCGCGATCTGGGTGCTGCTCTACAACTCCCAGACGGGTGTCACCCGCTACCTCGCTGACCTGGGCATCGGCGAGTACGGGACATCCTGGCTGTCGGACACCGCCACGGTCTTCCCCGCGGTGATCGTCGCCGACCTGTGGCGCGGGGTCCCCTTCTTCGCGATCCTCATCCTCGCCGACCTCCAGTCCGTGCCGAAGGACCTGTACGAGGCGGCCGGGGTGGACGGGGCGGGCCGGCTGCGGCAGTTCGTGCACATCACGCTGCCGCACCTGAAGGACGCGATCATCCTCTCGACGCTGCTGCGCGCGGTGTGGGAGTTCAACAACGTCGATCTGCTCTACACCCTGACCGGCGGCGGTCCGGCCGGCGAGACCACCACGCTGCCTCTGTACATCGCCAACACCAGCGTCGACGCGCACAACTTCGGCTATGCGTCGGCCCTGACCACGGTGGCGTTCGTGATTCTCCTCTTCTTCTCGATGGTCTATCTGCGCCTGAGCAAGTTCGGAGGCGAGAGCAAGTGATCACTCAGGACGCCCGCTCCGAGACCCGGCACGTGACGGTCCCGGGCCCACGGAGGGGAGAAGCCGCCACCGCCCCCACCGTCCGCCGCCGACGGGGCCTGAGGGCCTGGGACGAGGTACCGCGCTGGCAGATCTATCTGCCCCTGACCGTCTATCTGCTCTTCACGCTCGTCCCCTTCTACTGGATCCTCCTTTTCGCGCTGCGCCCGACGGGTTCCACCTCGCTGGTGCCGTGGCCGATGACCACCGAGCACTTCGAGAAGGTGTGGACCGACCGCAGCTTCGCCGTCTACTTCCAGAACAGCCTGCTCACCGGTCTCGCCACGCTGGTGATGACCACGGTGATAGCGCTGGCCGGCGGCTACGCCCTCGCCCGTTTCGACTTCCGTGCCAAGAAGGGCTTCATGCTGGCCCTGCTGTGCTCCCAGTTCGTGCCGGGCGCACTGCTGCTGGTGCCGCTGTTCCAGATCTTCGCCAACCTCCGGATGATCAACTCCCTGGGCAGCGTCATCATCGCGGAGACCGTCTTCCAGCTACCGCTGTCGATGATCCTGATCAGCGGCTTCATCAGGAACGTGCCCTACTCCCTGGAGGAAGCGGCCTGGGTCGACGGCTGCAACCGCTTCAGCGCCTTCCGGGTCGTGGTGCTGCCGCTGTTGCGGCCGGGACTGGTGGCCGTCGGCTCCTTCGCCTTCGTCCACGCCTGGAACCACTTCCTCTTCGCCCTGATGTTCCTCAACAACCCGGAGAAGCAGACCATCCCGGTCGGACTCAACACACTGATGGGTGCGGACAGTGTCGATCTCGGCGCACTCGCCGCCGGCGGCGTCATCGCGGCCGTCCCCGTCGTGATCGTCTTCGCCTTCATCCAGAAATGGCTGATCACCGGGTTCAGCGCGGGGGCGGTGAAGGGATGAGTGTTCCCGGGAACCCCCTGCCCGTGGTGCTGGCCGGCGCGCGTGGCCATGGCGGCTGGCATCTGCACAACATCCGACGGCTCGAGCGGCTGGGCCTGGTGCGCCTGGCCGGTGTCTGCGAGCCGGCACCGCTGGCCGCCGACGACTTCGACGGCATCGACGCGATGGAGCAGTCGTCCGACCTGGACGCGCTGCTGGCTTCGACCGGAGCGCGGATCGCCGTGATCTGCACCCCGATCCAGACGCACACCGAACTGGCGCTCACGGCCGCCCGGCGCGGCGTGCATCTGCTGCTGGAGAAGCCTCCCGCCCCGTCGTACGCGGAGTTCGGCCGGCTCACCGCGGGCATCGCCGCTGCCGGTGTGGCGTGCCAGATCGGTTTCCAGTCGCTCGGATCGCACGCGATGGCGTCGATTCGTTCGCTGCTCGCCGACGGAGCCGTCGGCGAGGTGCTCGGCGTCGGCGGCGCGGGGGCGTGGGTGCGCGACGAGTCCTACTTCGGGCGCTCGCCCTGGGCCGGCCGCCGCCGGATGAACGGCGTCGACGTGGTCGACGGTGCGCTCACCAACCCGCTCGCCCACGCCGTCGCCACCGCGCTGGCACTGGCGGGCAGCCCGAACGCCGAGGATGTCGCCGAGATCGAGACGGAGTTGTTCCGCGCCAACGCCATCGAGGCCGACGACACCTCATGCGTACGCGTCACCACCACAGGCGGCAACCGGATCGCGGTGGCCGCGACGCTGTGCGCCGAGACGGCCGCCGAGCCGTACGTGATCGTGCACGGGACGGGTGGACGGATCACGTTCTGGTACAAGCAGGACCGCATGCTGCTCCAGCGGGCCGGGCACGGCCCGGTGGAGAGCGTGCACGGCCGGACGGATCTGCTGGAGAACCTGGTCGGCCATCTGACTCATGGCACGGAACTGCTGGCGCCGCCTGCGGCAACGGGCGCGTTCATGCGGGTCGTCGAGGCGGTACGCACCGCGCCGGAGCCGGTGGAGCTGCCGGCGTCCGTGTGGCGCAGCCTGCCGGGCGGGGTATCGGCAGGCGCCGTGGCGCCGCGCCGTGTCGTCACGGGCGTGGACGGGTTCGTGGTCGCGTGCGCCGAGAACCTGAGCCTCTACTCCGAACTCGGCGCCCCCTGGGCGCTCCCCGCGAAGGCGGACGCGTCATGACCGCCGCCCTCGTACTGCGCTGTGCAGGCCGCATCGTCGGCCGGTACACGATCCGCCCCGCGCTCGAGCGGCGCTCGTCACCGCGGCCGTACTTCCATCCGGTCCGGACAACGGGCGGTGTGCCGGTCACCGAGCTGATGCCCGACGATCACGCGCACCATCTGGGGGCCGGCGTCGCGGTGCCCGACGTGGCGGGTCTCAACTTCTGGGGCGGGCGGACCTTCGTCCGCGACCAGGGGCCCACCGAGCTCGACAACCATGGCGTGCAGCGGCACGACGGGTTCACACGCCGTGACCCGGACGGGTTCGTGGAGGAGCTGAGCTGGACCGCCGGCGAGCGCGTGCTGCTGCGCGAGCGCCGCGCCGTCGCCGCCGTGCCGCTCACCGACTCGGCCTGGGCGCTGGACCTCACGTTCTCCCTGACCAATGCCACCGCACAGGAGCTGACCATCGGCAGCCCGGCCACCAACGGCCGGCCGGGCGCGGCCTACGGCGGCTTCTTCTGGCGCGCTCCCAAGCAGCCCTTGGTGCCAAGGGTGTTCAGCGCCGATGCCGAGGGCGAGTCCGCCGTCCACGGCGCTCCCGCCGACTGGGTCGCGCTGGCGGGGGAGGGGTGGACGCTGGTGTTCGCCGGAGCAACCGAACGAACCCGGCAGGACCCGTGGTTCGTCCGCTCCGCCGAGTATCCGGGCGTCGGTTCGTCGCTGGCCCACGACAGGCGGCTGCCGGTCGCGCCCGACGGGACGGTGGTCCGCCGGATCGTCACCGTGGTCGCCGACGGCCGGCTGGGCCGGGGCGAGGCAGCGGCCCTGGTCCACCAGGCGGTGACATCGTGATCACCGGTGATCTCGGTGACGGCACCTACCGCAATCCGGTGCTGGCCGCCGACTGGTCCGACCCCGATGCCGTACGCGTCGGCGACGACTTCTACCTCACTGCCTCCAGCTTCGGACGGGTCCCGGGGCTGCCGCTCCTGCACTCCCGTGACCTGGTCAACTGGACACTGGTCGGACACGCCCTGGAGCGGCTCGAACCTGCCGCGGCCTTCGTCGCGCCGCGGCACGACAGCGGGGTGTGGGCGCCCTCCATCCGGCATCACGACGGCCGGTTCTGGATCTTCTGGGGGAACCCCGACCATGGCATCTACCAGGTCAACTCACCTGATGTCCGGGGCCCTTGGAGCTCACCGCATCTGGTGAAGGCCGGCAAGGGGCTGATCGACCCGTGTCCGCTGTGGGACGGGGAGAGCGGCGAGGCGTATCTGGTGCACGCCTGGGCGAAGTCCCGTTCCGGCATCAAGAACCGGCTCACCGGGCACCGTATGCGGCCCGACGGCAGTGGTCTGCTCGACGAGGGCAGGACGATCGTCGACGGGGACGACATCCCCGGCTGGTTCACACTCGAGGGGCCCAAGCTCTACCGTCACGACGGCTGGTTCTGGATCTTCGCGCCCGCCGGGGGCGTCGCGACCGGCTGGCAGGGCGCGTTGCGGGCACGGGACTTCTGGGGCCCGTACGAGGAGCGCCTCGTCCTGGAACAGGGCGACACCCCGGTCAACGGCCCGCACCAGGGCGGATGGGTGCGCACCCGGCACGGCGAGGACTGGTTCCTGCACTTCCAGGAGCGGGGCGCGTACGGGCGGCTGGTGCATCTGCAGCCGATGCGGTGGGACGACGACGGCTGGCCCGTCCTCGGGGACGACGGCGCGCCGGTGCTCGTCCATCCCAAGCCCGATCTGCCGGCGCAGCCGCGATCCGCGCCGGCCACCGACGACGACTTTCCCGGCGGGCGGTTCGGCCGCCAGTGGCAGTGGACCGCCGACCCCGGCGAGGGGTGGGCGCCGCTGCACGGGTCCGACGGGCTGCGGCTGACCTGTGTGCGCTCCGCCGAAGTGCACGACCTGCGCAGGCTGCCGCACGTGCTGACCCAGAGGCCGCCGGCGGCCGACGCCGTGGTCGAGGTCGGGCTGCGCCTCGACAGCACCGGACCCGGCTCCCGCGCCGGTCTGACGGTGCTCGGGGACGCGTTCAGCTGGATCGGACTCGAGCGCGGCGCGGACGGCGCGGTCCGCCTCGTGCATCGCTTCGCCGAGGCCGGCGCCGAACGGGAGCGGGACGCCGCACCGGTTCGGATCGCACCGCGGGGACGGGCCCGGCTGCGGATCGAGATCGGCGCGGGGGCGCGCTGCCGGTTCCTCGCTGCCGTGCCCCTGTCGAGCAGTTCGGCCGACGCCGGTGCGGGAGGGGTGTTCCTGCCCTCCGGCCAGGTGCTCGCGGCCACGCCCTGGCGCTGGGTCGGCGCCTTGCTGGGCCTGTTCGCCGGGTCTCCTGCCCTTCCCGGCCGGACGGGGCCGGACCATACGGGCGCCGCCACCTTCACCAGGTTCCGCATCACCCCTCGCGCCGTCGGCTGAGGCGCGACCACAGACACCCCTCACACAGCACACCGCACAGTTCCACGATCCGCGTACGAGAAGAAATGAGCCGAGCATGACCATCTTCCGCAACCGACGCCGCAGAGCCGCATCCGCGTTCGCTCTCACCACCGCTCTCGCCCTGACCACCACCGCCTGTGGCGACGGGGGCGGGGCCGCTGCCGGAGACAAGGGCACCGAGGGATCGGGCAAGGGCGAGATCACCTTCTGGGACAACAACGGTGGTGTGCGCACCGACGTCTGGACGGAGATCATCAAGGACTTCGAGGCCAAGAACCCGGACATCAAGGTCAACTACGTCGGGATCGCCGCGACCGAGGTGCAGTCCAAGTACGACACCGCCATCCAGGGCGGCGGCCTGCCGGACGTCGGCGGTGTCGGGGCCGCGATGCTCGCCGGGATCGCCGCGCAGAACGCGCTGGAGCCGCTCGACGAGCGGATCGCATCGAGCTCGCTCAAGGGCAAGCTGAACGCAGGAATGGCCGAGAGCGTGAAGGCCGCGGGCGGCCGCGACCGGATGTACACGGTGCCGACCTCCGCGAACAACGGAGTGGTCTACTACCGCACCGACCTGTTCCAGGCGGCCGGCCTGGAGGCGCCCACCACGTGGTCGAAGTTCTTCACGGCGGCCGGCAAGCTCACCGACAAGGACAAGAACCGCTTCGGGTACACGATCCGCGGCGGCGCGGGCTCCATCGCGCAGGCGCTGGACGCCATGTACGGCCAGACCGGCATCAGCAGCTTCTGGGACGACGGCAGAACCACCGTCAACGACCCGAAGAACATCCAGGCGCTGGAGAAGTACGTCGCACTGTTCAAGAAGAGCACTCCGGCCGCCGACGTCAACAACGACTTCACCAAGATGGTCGCCCAGTGGGACAGCGGCCAGATCGGCATGCTCAGCCACAACCTGGGCTCCTACCAGGACCATGTGAAGGCGCTCGGCACCCAGAAGTTCCGCGGGATCCCCAACCCGACGACGGACGACGGCACGCGCGTCCAGGTCTCCAACCCGGTGGACGGTCTGGGCCTGTTCAAGACCGGCAAGAACAAAGCCGCGGCCTGGAAGTTCATCGAGTTCGCCGCCTCGCACGAGTCCAACAGCAAGTGGAACAAGTCGGCCGGAGCCATCCCGGCCAACACCGAGGCGGCGAAGGATCCGTGGATCCAGGAGTCCGAGCCCACCAAGCTCGCCGCCGAGGCGCTGTTCAGCGGTGACACCGAAATCGTGCAGCTCCCCTACTACCTGCCCGACTGGAACACCATCTCCAAGGCCGACAACGAGCCGGCGTTCCAGAAGGTGCTGCTCGGCAAGATGTCCGCGAAGGACTTCCTGGACACGCTCGCCGAGCAACTGAACAAGGCCCAGGCGGAGTGGGAGCAGCAGAAGCAGTGACGGCCGGCGCCGTCAGGTGATCGCGGCCGTCGCGCGGCTCACGCCCGCACCGGCCGCGGCACCCACGGCCCCGGACCGCTCCGCTGAGCGCCGACCCGGCCCGGTGCATGGTCCCGGGGCAGGCACGCCGTGGACCACCCGGCCGGAGAACGGCCGCCCATGTCCCCACAGTCCAGCAGTCCGCAGCAGAAGGAGTACCGAACAGTGCGTACACAGCCAGGTCACAGACGCGCCGTGGCAGCAGCTGTGGTGAGCTCCACCGCGCTGGTGCTCGGCGTCACCGCCCCGGCCCAGGCCGCGTCCCCCAGCGATCCGGGCCGCCAGACCCTTCCTGCCGGTGACGGCTGGGCGTCCGATGGCACCGGCACCACGGGGGGCGCGACGGCTGACGCCGCTCACGTCCACACCGTCAGCACCTGGGAGGAGTTCACCGCCGCACTCGCCGCCGACGGCACCGCCCCCAGGATCATCAAGGTCCGCGGCACCCTCGACGCCACGGCTTCCGGCTGTGCCGCGTTCGAGGCTCCCGGCTACGACTTCGACCGCTATCTCGCCGACTACGACCCCGCGGTGTGGGGCTACGACACCACGGTCAGCGGCCCTCAGGAAGATCTGCGGGCGGCATCGGCGGCGAACCAGGCCAGGGCCATCAAGGCATTCGTCCCGGCCGACACGACCATCGTGGGGATCGGCAGGAACGCCGGGATCGTCGGCGGCAGTCTGCAGATCCAGGGCGTGGACAACGTCATCATCCGCAATCTGACACTGGAGAGCCCCCTCGACTGCTTCCCGCAGTGGGACCCCACCGACGGGGAGACCGGGGCATGGAACTCCGAGTACGACAGCATGGTGGTGTACGGCTCCACCCATGTGTGGGTCGACCACAACACGTTCACGGACGGCGAGCACCCCGACAGTTCGCTGCCGTCGTACTACGGCGAGATCTACCAGCAGCACGACGGCGAACTCGACGTCGTCAGGGGTGCCGACCTCGTCACCGCGTCCTGGAACGTCTTCACCGACCACGACAAGACGCTCATGATCGGCAACAGCGACAGCGCGGGCGCCACGGACCGCGGCAAGCTGCGGGTCACCTTGCACCACAACCTGTTCCGCAACGTCATCGAGCGCGCGCCGCGGGTGCGCTTCGGCCGGGTCGACGCGTACAACAACCACTTCGTCGTCCCGGCGACCGGCTACGCCTACAGCTTCGGTATCGGCATCGAGTCCCAGCTGTTCGCCGAGAAGAACGCGTTCACGCTGCCGGCAGGTGTGGGCGCCGGGAAGATCCTCAAGAAGTGGAAGGAGGCCCCGGTCACTGCCGAGCACAACTACGTCAACGGCAAGCCGGTGGACCTTGTCGCCGTCCACAACGCCGAACTGCCCGAGGAGACACTGCAGTCCGGCGCCGGCTGGACACCGACGCTGCGGACCCGGGTCGACCACCCCAAGGCCGTGCCCGGTGTCGTGGGTCACCGCGCGGGCGCCGGCCGGCTGTGCTGAGCGCGCCCTTAGGGTCCGGGGCGGTGCGCCCGTGGTCTTCTTTCCGATGCCGGCCACCGCTCCCGGGACCCACCGTAGACCGGCCGTGTTCCTCGCGACCGGGCGCCCTGGCCGACGGGCCGACATAAGTGCGTGCCGCGGCCGCCGGCCGGCGGCATCATGATCTCCATGACACAGCAGCGGCCGGCCATCACCCTTGTCCACGGCGACATCACCCAGCAGCACGCCGACGCCATCGTCAACGCCGCCAACTCCTCCCTCCTCGGCGGCGGAGGCGTCGACGGTGCCATCCACCGCAAGGGTGGCCCGGAGATCCTGGAGGAGTGCCGGGCCCTGCGCGCCTCCCGGTACGGCAAGGGCCTGCCCACCGGACAGGCCGTCGCCACCACCGCAGGCCGGCTCGACGCCGGCCATGTGATCCACACTGTCGGCCCTGTCTGGTCCCGTGAGGAGGACCGGTCCGAGCTGCTGGCCTCCTGCTACCGCGAATCGCTGCGCGTGGCCGCCGAGTTGGGGGCCGAGACCGTGGCGTTCCCGGCCATCTCGACGGGTATCTACGGCTGGCCGATGGACGACGGCGCACGCATTGCGATCCGCACGGTTCGTGAGGCGGCGTCCGCGCCGGTTCAGGAGGTGAGGTTCGTGCTGTTCGACGAGGCCGCCTACGCGGTCTTCGAGACGGCTCTCGCGGCCTCGAGCTGACGGGCGACGACGGGGGAGGAGCAGTGCTCGAGCACGGTTGCCGTCCGTGGAGTCGGGAGCCGAGAGCATACGGGGCACTGGAGGACGGACGCCGCGGACCGGTCACCGAGTGTGTGGCATTCACCACCACATGTGGAGTGCGGTCACCCGACGTGCGCTTCACCCTGTTCGGCGAGGATGCCTGTCGGTGATTCGAGACAGCCCTGGCCGAGCAAGGCTGATGTCGAATTCTCGCCAGCCTCTCGCCCCGGCATACCCGATGCTGGAGCCATGCACACCGACACCGAGCGCTGCGTACGTGCCGTCCGGTCGAAGGACGCCCGCTTCGACGGCTGGTTCTTCACCGCCGTACTGACCACGCGGATCTACTGCCGCCCCAGCTGCCCGGCCGTGCCGCCGAAGGCCGAGAACATGACCTTCTACCCGAGCGCCGCCGCCTGCCAGCAGGCCGGATTCCGTGCCTGTAAACGCTGCCGCCCCGACACCAGCCCCGGCTCCCCGGAGTGGAACGCCCGCGCCGACACCGTCGCCCGCGCCATGCGGCTGATCGCCGACGGCGTCGTCGACCGCGAAGGAGTGCCGGGCCTCGCCGCCCGCCTCGGCTACTCCACCCGCCAGATCGAGCGCCAGCTGCTGGCCGAGCTGGGCGCCGGCCCGCTCGCCCTGGCCCGCTCCCAGCGCGCCCAGACCGCGCGCGTGCTGATCGAGACCACCGCGCTCCCCATGGCCGAGATCGCCTTCGCGGCCGGTTTCTCCTCCATCCGCACCTTCAACGACACCGTCCGCGAGGTCTTCGCACTCGCCCCGGGCGAGCTGCGCACCCGGGCCGCCCGCGCCCGCACGGCTGTGCCGCAGACCTCCGGAGTGATCGCCCTGCGGCTGCCTTACCGGGCACCGCTCAACCCCAGCAACCTCTTCGGACATCTGGCCGCGACCGGCGTCCCCGGCGTCGAGGAGTGGCGGGACGGCGCGTACCGGCGCACTCTCACCCTCCCGTACGGGCACGGCATCGTCGCCCTCACCCCGCAGCCCGACCACATCGCCTGCCGCCTCTCGCTGACCGACCCGCGCGACCTCACCATCGCCATCAGCCGCTGCCGCCGGCTGCTCGACCTGGACGCGGACCCGGTCGCCGTCGACGACCAGCTGCGCACCGACCCGGAACTGGCCCCCCTCGTCGACAAGGCCCCCGGCCGAAGGGTTCCGCGCACGGTCGACGCCGCCGAGTTCGCCGTACGGGCCGTGCTCGGCCAGCAGGTCTCGACGGCCGCCGCCCGCACGCATGCAGGCCGCCTGGTCACCGCGCACGGAGTCCCGGTCGACGACCCCGAGGGCGGCCTCACCCACCTCTTCCCGACGCCCGAGGCACTCGCAGCGCTCGATCCCGAGGCCCTCGCGCTGCCGCGCAGCCGCCGCACCACCCTCACCACGCTGGTCGCGGCGCTCGCCGACGGCACGCTCGCGCTCGATCCCGGCAGCGACTGGGACCGGGCACGGGCCCAGCTGGCCGCGCTGCCGGGATTCGGCCCCTGGACGGTCGAGGTGATCGCGATGCGCGCTCTCGGCGACCCCGACTCCTTCCTGCCCACCGACCTCGGCATGCGGCGAGCGGCGGCCGAGCGCGGTATGCCGTCCACCCCGGCCGCCCTCACTGCACGCGCCGCCGCCTGGCGGCCCTGGCGTGCCTACGCCGTCCAGTATCTGTGGGCGACCGACGACCACCCGATCAACCGCCTCCCCTCATAAGGAAGTTCGGACATGACCAGGCAGCACACCGTTGTCGACAGCCCCTACGGCCCTCTCACCCTCGTCGCCACCGACGGAGTACTCAGCGGGCTCTACATGACCGAGCAGCGGCACCGGCCGGACGAGGAGACCTTCGGCGGCCACGACGAGACGCCCTTCGGCGAGGCGATCCGCCAGCTGGAGGCCTATTTCGCCCGCGAACTCAAAGAGTTCGACCTGCCGATGCGCCTGGAGGGCACGCCCTTCCAGCGCCGCGTCTGGGACCAGCTGCGCCGGATCCCCTACGGCGAGACCCGGACCTACGGCGAACTGGCAGGCGCCCTCGACAGCCCCGGTGCCTCCCGCGCGGTGGGTCTCGCCAACGGCAAGAACCCGATCGGGATCATCGTTCCGTGCCATCGGGTCATCGGCTCGAACGGCAGCCTCGTCGGCTACGGCGGCGGCCTCGACCGCAAGCAGCGCCTGCTCGCCTTCGAACGCGGCACTCCGGACGACGGGCTCTTCTGAGCGACGCCGGGCCCGGGTCCGGTGGTGCGCCGGGGAACCGGCCCTCTGCGGCGCCCTCCTGCGCGCCAGGGGCGACGCCGTCCGCCGCGAGCGCGCAGGAAACCGTCCTCACGACCCAGGGCCGTGAGGACGGTCCGATCCGATACCCCCTGCTCAGGTACTACCAGAAGAAGACGAGGTACCCCTCGCCGCCGTCCTCTCCAGGCTGACCGGGAGCGCCGGGAGGGCCACCCAGGCCGCCGTCGCCACCCACCGCGTGGCCGAAGGCGGGGGGGATGATGCCGTCGGCGACGTCGCCGCCGAAGCCGTTGCCGTCCTCGCCGGGCCGGCTCACAGCGCCACCCCTGATGCACTCGCCGCCGGTGCCCCCGGCTCCGGGGATACCGGGAGCACCGGTGGAGAAGCCGCCGCCGCCGCCCTCGCCCCCTTCAGCCCTGAGTACTTCCTTGTCTTTGTACGAGGTCACCGTCGTCGCGGTGCCGTCGTCGCCCATGGTGCCGCTGGTGCCCACGGGACCGCCCGAACCGCCCTCGCCGCCCTCGCCCAGGTCCACCGTGACCTTGGGGTGCTTGGGGTCGATGTCGATGACGCACCAGACGAAGCCGCCGCCACCGCCGCCGGCACCGCGGCCACCGACGATGGGGGCGGTGGCGCTGCCGCCGGCGCCACCGCCACCGCCGCCACCGGGGCCCCACGCCTGGGCGAACACCGACTTGACGCCCTTGGGAGGCGTGAACGTCCCGTCCTCGGAGAAAGCCCGCAGTCCGTGCAGGACCACCCCGTTGTTCTTCTTCTTGTTCTTGTCCTTGTCCTTCGCGGCCGGCGTGGCGTCCCGGCCGGTGGCCTGAGCGGCAGGTGCGGTGATGAGCAGCTGGCCCGCCAGGGCTGCTACCGCCATGGCGGCGAGCAGAGCCTTGCGACGGGCGGGTCGGGTCTGGCTGTTCCCGTTCATGTTGTCCTTCCCCTGTGGCCTGATCCGAGGCCACGGGCGTGCGCTGAGCTGATGATCGGACCGGACGGTCCGCGGCTCATCCGACAGCCCCAACCGCCGTCCCGCCAGGCGGCGATGGTGATGCTTGACCCAACCGGGTCGCCTGATGCCCTGCTCGGGCTACCTGTGCGGCCGAACAGGCGTCCCCGGGTGGGCCGTGTGTTCGGAGGCTGGGGAGAGGCCTCGCCCGGCCATGACCGGCAGCCCCGTGGGGGCGCTAGCGGGTGGCGCCGGTGAGGCGCTTCAGCAGCGAGGGCAGCGCCGTGCCGATCGGTTCGCGCACGACCTCCTCGGCCAGCTCGTCGTACGGCGTCGGCTCGGCGTTCACCACGATCAGCCGTGCGCCGTGCTCGGCGGCGATACCGGCAAGCGAGGCCGCGGGCTGCACTTGAAGCGTGGTACCGACGGCGAGGAACACCTCGCAGGCCTTGGCGATCGCCATCGCCTGGCCCAGTACCTCCGGGTCGAGGCGCTCACCGAACATCACCGTCGCCGACTTCAGGATTCCGCCGCACTGGGCACACGGCGGATCCTCCTCGCCCGCCTCCACCCGGGCCAGGGCCTCGGCCATCGGGGAGCGGACATGGCAGCGCGTGCACGTCACCGTTCGTGCGGTGCCGTGCAGTTCGATCACCTTGCGGCTCGGCATGCCGGCCAGCTGGTGCAGACCGTCGACGTTCTGGGTGATCACCCGGACCGCGACGCCGGACTGCCGGTCGAGCTCGGCGACCGCGTGGTGCGCGGCATTGGGCTCGGCACGCCAGGTCGCGCTGTCGCGCCGCATACGCCAGGAGCGGCGGCGGATCTCCGGGTCGGCCATGTAGTAGTCGTACGTGACCAGCTTCTCGGCCTCCGGGTCGCGCCGCCACAGGCCGTTCGGCCCGCGGTAGTCGGGGATGCCGGAGTCGGTGGAGATACCGGCGCCGCTGAGGATGGCGACGAGAGTCATGCCGCGAGCGTACGCAGGCGTGCGGGGGGAAGGCGACCGGATTCCGGCGCCCTGTGCCGCGCTGCCCGCCCGTGGTCACCCGCGGTGACCGTCTCGGGCGGCGGCCCTCGTGAACGGGCGCGTCGCCGCGGTCCGGCGCCGGGCCGGTCCAGTGGTGCAGCACTACGGCGGCCCACGGGTGCGGCCCCCGCGTTCCGGGACGCGGGGGCCGCACACCGGGGCGACTAGCGAGCCGCTGCCGCCGCGGACTCCTTGACGAACGGGTTCGGCGTACGGCCGGTCCAGCGGTGCAGCACGGCTCTGCCCGACTCCTTGACGACGCCGCTGTCCGTGACCTTGGCCGACTGGCCGATGTAGTAGCGGCCGTCGTCCAGCGACACCAGCCCGTACTGGCCAGGCGACTGCCACCCGCGGACGCCCGTAGGCGTGTGGTGCAGCCCCTTGGGCATCAGCGCCAGCAGCCGGCCGGCCTCGGGCCGCTGCTGGCCCCGGATCGGGCCCCACGTCGCCCGCTTGGCGCCGTCGACGGCGAACAGCGCGTAGTTGGGGAACTGCGGCTTGGTGCCCTTGTACACCGCCATCAGCCACCGGCCGCTGTACGCGTCGTACTCCAGGTTCTGGACGCCGTAGGTCGTGTTGCCCGTGTACACGAAGAACTTGCCCCCGTGCGAGGCGGGACCGCTGCGGTGCGGGCGGGACTCCTTCAGCGGACGCTCGTACTGCTTCCAGTTGCGCACGTCGTACTGGAGCAGGACCTGGTGGTCGTTGTCCTTGCGGGCGGTGTTGGCGTACACGCCGTACGCCACGGTCAGCCTCTGCGTGCCGAACCTATTGCCGAAGACCGGACCGAACGAGACGCCGTCGATGCCGGAGTTCCCGTAGCGGTGGTCGGGGGTCTTCGCGACCGGGCCGTCGAAGACGCCGTCGCCGTTCATGTCGGCCGTGAAGTCCTTCTCCACCTCGTTCAGATGGACGGTGGTCAGGACACCGCTGGTCTGCGCGTCCATGTTCATCCGCGTGATGCGGTCACCCTTGAAGATCGCGATGTAGAAGGACGTGTTGTCGCTGTACTCGAGCGAGCCGTAGACCCGGCCGTCCTCGGAGTTGAAGTCCAGGTCGCCCAGATGACCGGTGATACCGCGGACCGAGCCGACCGGCTTTCCCCGCAGATCGGTCTTGACGAGCATGTTGGTGAACGAGTAGTAGACAAAGCCCTTGCGCCGGTCCAGAGCCATTCCTTGCAGATGGCCGGACTTCCAGGCTCCGCCGCTGACGGTGACGGGCAGTTGCGCTCGCGCGGTTCTCTCGCTGGGGGCTGCCGCGGGAGCGGTGCCGGCGATCGTCACAACGGCCAGCGAGACGACGGTCGTCAGCCAGCCGCGAAGGTGCATGAGCATGGTCCCTCCGGTGTCCTGGGACTCCGGATGGTGCCCAGCGGTCGTGCACGCGTCAGGGCTGGTCGGTCAACGCGACATGAACGTCCGTGTAGGCTGAATCAGTTACCGGCAAAACTGGTCAAACAGACTGCTGACCTGCATAGTTGAGGCAGGGAACGGCCAGGCGAAAGCCGGGGATCGGCGAGGCGTCGGCAAGGCGAAGCCTGGGTTCCGCGGTGGCTCAGGCGGGCGGGAGGCCGTTCTCCAGCTCGACCGCTCCCGACCCGTCGGCGAGAGCGTCGAGGGCCGCCAGGACCCGGCTGCAGAGAGAGCCGAGCAGATAGGCGGACATGTCCTCGCGCGCCACCAGCCGCCACGACAGCAGCTCGTCCTCCTGCAGCGTGATCGCATCGAACTGAGCCTGAGTCAGCACGCCGCCGTCATAGATGTACGCGGCGATGGGCGGCCGGGCCTCGCCCGGCACCCAGTCGACCGCCAGCAGGGCACCCAGCTCGACGTCGAGACCGATCTCCTCGAGGGTCTCGCGGCGGGCCGCCTGCCGCGGAGTCTCGCCCCGGTCCGACTCGATCGTGCCACCGGGCAGCGCCCAGCCCTTGCGGTAGTTGGGCTCGACGAGCAGCACACGCCCCTCGGCATCGCGGAACACGGCGGCGGCACCGGCGAGGACGCGGGGGAGGGAGGCGATGTACGCGGCGTAGTCGGACGAAGTCACGGCACGCAGCGTAGGGCATATGGAGGTCCACCCCAGCCGTGCCGGCGATTGTTGGCCGATGGTGGGGTGGCAGGCCCTGTGAGGGGGCAGATAGGGTCGGGACGGCGCGACTGCCTGTTCGAAAGCAAGGGATAGCAAGGTGACGGACGGAGCAGTTTCTCAGTCTGCGCGGGTGCTCGTCGCGGCTGACAAGTTCAAGGGCTCGCTCACGGCCGTACAGGTCGCCGAACGAGTGACGGCCGGCCTGCGGCGGGTGCTGCCCGAGCTGGAGGTCGAGACCCTGCCCGTCGCCGACGGCGGCGACGGCACGGTCGCCGCAGCGGTGGCCGCCGGGTTCGAACGGCGTGAGGTACGGGTGACCGGCCCGCTCGGCGAGCCCGTGACCGCGGCATACGCCTTCCGGGACGGCACCGCAGTCGTGGAGATGGCGGAGGCGTCCGGACTCCAGCACCTGCCCGCAGGCGTCTTCGCACCGCTCACCGCGACGACCTACGGCTCCGGGGAGCTGCTGCGCGCGGCGCTCGACGCAGGCGCCCGGACGATCGTCTTCGGCGTCGGCGGCAGCGCCACGACCGACGGCGGAGCCGGGATGCTGGCCGCGCTCGGGGCACGCTTCCTGGACGCGCAGGGTCAGCCGGTCGGACCCGGCGGCGCCGCGCTCGCCGGCCTCGCGGCGGCGGACCTCTCCGGGCTCGACCCGAGGGTCAAGGACGTCCGGCTGGTCCTCGCCAGCGACGTCGACAACCCTCTGACGGGGCCCAAAGGCGCGCCCGCGGTGTACGGCCCCCAGAAGGGCGCGACGCCCGAGGACGTCGCGACCCTGGACGCGGCACTCGCGCACTATGCGGCCGTCCTCGGCCCCGACCAGGCGGCCTCACCGGGCGCGGGCGCGGCCGGCGGCATCGGCTACGGGGCGCTCGTCGCCCTCGGCGCGTCGTTCCGCCCCGGGATCGAGGTCATGCTTGACGTACTGGGCTTCGCACCGGCGCTGGAGCGGGCGACGCTGGTGATCACCGGTGAGGGTTCGCTGGACGAGCAGACCCTCCACGGAAAGGCTCCGGCGGGCGTGGCGGCGGCGGCCCGCGCGGCCGGCAAGGAGGTCGTCGCGGTCTGCGGCCGTCTGGCGCTCCCCCCGGAGGCCCTGGGCCGCGCGGGCATCCGCCGCGCCTACGCCCTCACCGCACTCGAACCGGACCCCGCGAAGTGCATGTCACAGGCGGGCCCGCTGCTGGAGCGCGCGGCGGAGTCGATTGCCCGGGACTTCCTGACCTGACGTCCGGCGGGCCGGCGGACGTCCCGGCCTCCCTTCGTCGCCGGCCGTGCGGGACGTGGACGATGTCCTCGTCCCGGTCCGGCAGCCGGAAGGAGCGAGCCGGGCAGCGGTGACGCTCCGGCGGCGGTGGGCTCCATGAGCTGGTGCGTGGCACGCAGGGCGGGCTCGGCAGGTCGCACTCCCAGACCCCGCCCTGCCCAGGCAGACCGTGCCCCGGCGAGGAGCGGGGCACTGCCGCTGCGCGCAGGTTCCTGACCGGCTTCCGGTCCGTGGGTGCCACGTGATCGCGGCCCCCTTGTGCCCGTGCACAACGACTTCGCCTCCGTCGCTGGTCAGACACAGCGTCTTCGCTCCGGAGCCTGGACCGGTGCCTTTGCGTGGTGCTCATCTTGGCCCCCACAAGGCACGCCGAGGCGGCGGGCCGGAGAAGGGGGTTCGTATGGCCGCCGCGCTCGAAGTGCGCGCGCTGACCGTGGGGTACGGTCCGGTGAGGGCGTTGCGGGACGTCTGTGTCGACGTACCGGACGGTGCGATCGTCGCCGTGCTCGGCGGCAACGGGGCGGGCAAGTCGACCCTGCTGCGCGCCATCTCCCGCACCCTTACCTTCCAGCGCGGGCACGCCACCGCCGGCAGCATCCGGTTCGAGGGGCGCCCGCTCGACGGGATGAGTCCCTCCCGGGTCGTCGCCGAGGGAATCGTGCAGATCCCGGAGGGCAGGCAGGTGTTCGCGCGGATGACCGTGGCCGACAACCTGCGGGCCGGAGCGCTCGGGGTGCGCGGGGGCCGGCGGGAGACCGTCGCGGCACTCCGGCGTGTGCACGAGCTGTTTCCCGTACTGGCCGACCGGGCCGGGCAGAAGGCGGGGCTGCTGTCCGGGGGCGAGCAGCAGATGCTGGCCATGGGGCGCGCCCTGATGGCCCGGCCCCGTCTGCTCCTGCTGGACGAGCCCTCCCTCGGACTCGCGCCCCTGATGGCGGCCCGTATCGCGGAGACCGTCCAGGAGATCAACGCCGCCGGGACATCGGTGCTCCTGGTCGAGCAGAACGCGGCGATCGCACTGCGGCTCGCATCGACCGCGTACGTCCTGGACGTCGGCGAAGTCGCCCTCGAGGGTCCTGCGGACGAGCTGGCCGCGTCCGACGAGGTCCGCAGACGCTATCTGGGTGTGGTGGACGAGACCGCCGCGCAGGACGCCGTCCGTGCCGAGGCGGCCGCGCCCGTCCTGCGGAGGTGGTCCGCGTGACCGAGCACGACCGGACTCCCGTCGGGGAGACGACCGGCGGCACCGCCCCTGCCGAGTCCCGTGATGCGGGGGAGGACCGGGACGGCGCGCCGACGCAGGCCACGGATGACCGGACTGTCCCGGCACAGGGCGCAGACCAGGAATCGGGTGCCGCCGCCGGTCTGCCGGCTGTGGCGGACGGTGCGGAGTCGGGTGACCCCGTCAGCCCCTCGGCCATGGCCAGGGCCGTGACGGCCCACCGGACCACCGCCCTGTCGGCCGGAACCGCAGCCGGTGCCGAAGCCGCCCCCGCACTCGTCGTGGACTCGGTCACCGTCCGATTCGCCGGGCTCACCGCCCTCGACGGAGTCTCCTTCACCGTCGAGCCCGGCAGCGTGCACGCCGTCATCGGGCCCAACGGCGCCGGCAAGTCCACCTGCTTCAACGTGCTCTCCGGCGTGTATCGCGCGACATCGGGCAGCGTGCGGGTGGGGGAGCAGGACATCACCGGGCTGGCCCCGCACCGCATCGCCGGCCTCGGTGTCGCCCGCACGTTCCAGAACATCGCGCTCCCGCCCCGCGCATCCGTTGCCGACAGCCTCCTGCTCGGCCGGCACCGACTCACCCGCGCAGGGTTTCTGGCCACCGGACTGCGGCTGCCATCAGCGGCCCGCGAGGCACGGCTGCACCGTGAACGCATCGGCGAGATCGCCGAGTTCGTCGGGCTCGCGGACGACCTGAAGCGGCCCGCCGGATCCCTTCCGTACGGCAAGCAGAAACTCGTCGAGCTGGCCCGCGCCCTGTGCATGGAGCCGCGGATCCTTCTGCTCGACGAGCCTGTCGCGGGCATGACCGCCGACGAGCGGCAGCAGAGCGCCGCCGTCATCGCGGGCGTGCGCGACAGCCTCGGCATATCCATCGTGCTGGTCGAACATGACATGGGGGTGGTGATGCGGCTCGCAGACGCCGTGACCGTACTCGACTTCGGACGCCGCATCGCGCACGGCACACCGGCCCAGGTGCAGAGCGACCCGGCCGTCGTCCAGGCGTACCTCGGAACGGAGGGCACGTCATGACGACGTTCACCGAACTCCTTCTCGGCGGACTCTCCATCGGTTCCGTCTATGCCCTGATCGCACTCGGCTTCGTGGTCATCTTCAAGGCCACCGAGGTCGTCAACTTCGCCCACGCGTCCCTTCTCCTCGCCGGGGGCTATGTCACCGCCGTCCTCCACGACGATCTGGGCTTCTGGCCGGCGCTGGCCGTCGGAATCGCAGGGGCCGCGGTGGTCGGCTCGGCCGTCGAGTACCTCGTCATGCGCCGCTATCGAGGCTCGGACCACAGCGTCCTGGCCATCGTCACCATCGGCGTCGACATCCTGCTGACCACCGAACTCACCCGCCGTATCGGCACCGACGTGCTCGCGCTCGGCGACCCGTGGGGCGACCGCGTCGTGAGCATCGGTGCCCTCACCATCGCCCAGACCCGAATCGCCGCCTTTGTCGCCGCGGCCCTGCTCATCACGGCCTTCCTGCTCGCCTTCCGGTACACCTCGTGGGGCGTGGCGATGCGTGCAGCCGCGGAGAATCCCGAGACCGCCGCGCTGATGGGGGTACGTCTGGGGCGGGTGTCGCTCGCCGCCTGGGCCGTCGCGGGCTCGCTCGCGGCCGTCGCGGCGCTGTTCCTCACCATCTTCCCGACACCCGGCCTCGAACGCGCCACCTCGCTCGCCGCGCTCAAGGCCTTCCCTGCCGCGATCCTCGGCGGTCTGGATTCCACCACCGGCGCCCTCGCCGGAGGACTGATCGTCGGCGTCACCGAGTCGTTCGCGACCGGCTACCAGAGCGAACTGTCCTTCCTGGGCGGGGGAATCGGCGATCTCGCGCCGTACCTGGTGATGCTCGCCGTGCTGCTCGCACGGCCCGCCGGACTCTTCGGCACGAAGGAGCTCGTCCGTGTCTGACACCCTGAGCCCGGGCGGCCTGCGCGCCCGCCTCCGTCCCCTGCGTTCCGACCCCGCGCCCGACCGTCCGGTCCGCCGCCTCGACCTGCGGCGCCCCCGCAGCTACGTCTGGCCGGCCCTCGCTCTCCTGCTGCTCGGCCTCCCCTTCTATCTCGACCGCTTCTGGCTCCAGGCCGGCCTGTTCGCCATGGCAGCCGCGATCGGAGCCATCGGCATCAATCTCCTCACCGGAGCCACCGGGCAGCTGTCCATGGGGCACGCCTTCTTCCTCGCCGTGGGCGCGTACAGCTACTGCATCCTGGCGGGCGCGGACGATTTCGAGAACGGGCACCAGCTCGTCGGCCTGGGACTGCCCACCTGGCTCGCCGCCGTACTCGCCGTGCTGCTCGCCGGTGCCGCGGGCGGTCTGTTCAGTCCCATCGCGGGACGGTTGCGCGGCGCGTACCTCGGCATCGCCACCCTGGCGCTGATCTTCATCGGCCAGCATGTGCTGTTCAACGCCCGTGATCTGACGGGCGGTTTCAACGGCCGCTCCGTTCCGCCGCTGTCCCTGTTCGGCTTCGACTTCGACGACAGCGCCGTGGTCGTCGCGGCTGTGCCGTTCCAGTCGATGGAGAAGCTCTGGTACGTGGCGCTGCTCGCGCTCCTCGCCGGCGGTCTCTTCGCCCGGGGCGTGCTGCGCGGCCGGCCGGGCCGGGCGATGAACGCCCTGCGCGACCACCGCATCGCTGCCGGAGTGATGGGCGTGCCCGTCGCCCGCTACCGCGCCGCGGTGTTCGTCCTGTCCTCGATGTACGCGGGTCTCGCGGGCGTCCTGCTCGCCCTGGTCTTCCAGCGCACGGTCCCCGAGTACTTCGGCATGCTCCTGTCCCTCGAATTCCTCGCCATGATCGTCATCGGCGGCCTCGGCACGGTCGTCGGCGCGGTCGTCGGCGCGGTCTTCGTCTCCCTGCTGCCCCAGATCCTGACCTACTACAGCGACGCTCTTCCGCTGGTCTCCGCCCCTGGCACGGGCGGCGTCGCACCGGCCGAGGCGTCCCGCTATCTGTACGGCGCGGCGGTTGTCGCGGTCGTGCTGTTCCTGCCCGGCGGGCTCACCCGCCCCACTCCTTCCCCTCGGGAGAAATCATGAAATCAAGAACCTGTGCCGCGGCCCTGGCCGTGCTGGCGCTCACCGTCGCAGGATGCAGCGGGAAGGCAACCGGCGGCGACGAAGGCCACAAGGGCGCCGGCGGAGTGAAGACCGGCGTGGGCGTCACCGACAAGACGATCAGCCTCGGCGTCCTCACCGACATGACCGGCGTCTACGCCTCGCTCGGCAAGAGCGTCACCCAGGCCCAGCAGCTGTGGGCGAAGCAGACCAACGCTGCGGGCGGCATCTGCGACCGGAAGATCGAACTGACCGTCCGCGACCATGGCTACGATCCGCAGAAGGCCGTCGCCGGATACACCGAACTCGCGCCGAAGGTGCTCGGCTTCAGCCAGTTCATCGGCTCGCCGTTCGTCGCGGCCATGAAGCAGCGTATCGACGGTCAGGACAAGGCACTGGTGGTGCCGCAGGCCTGGTCCGCCACTCTGCTCGGCAGCCCGTACATCCGCGTCGTGGGGGCCACGTACGACATCGAGACCATCAATGCCGTCGAGTTCCTGCTCGCCGAGAAGCGCATCTCCAAGGGCGACAAGATCGGCCATGTCTTCTTCGAGGGAGACTACGGGGAGAACGCCCTGGCCGGCTCCAAGTACGCGGCCGAGCAGGCCGGACTGAAGGTCGTCGAGCAGAAGATCAAGCCGACCGACAACGACATGTCCGCGCAGGTCGCGGCCTTGAAGAAGGCCGGCGTCAAGGCCATTGTCCTCAGCGCGGGGCCGCGCCAGGCGGCCTCCCTGGTCGGCGTCGCAGCGGCCGGCGGCTTCAAGGTCCCCGTCATAGGCAACAGCTCCGCGTTCGCGCCTCAGCTGCTTGCCACCCCGGCCGGTCCGGCGCTGAAGAAGGACTTCTACGTTGCCGCCTCCACGCTCCCCATCGGCGCTCCCGAGGCGGGCCCGGCCACTCTTGCCAAGGAGTACAAGGCGGCCTACCCGAAGGACGGTCTCGACAACGGCGTGGTCGCGGGATACACCGCGGCGAAGATCTACGGTGAGGTGCTGAAGAAGGCCTGTGCGAACAAGGACCTGACCCGGGCGGGCATCGACAAGGCGCTGCTGACTCTCAAGGCGTACGACAGCGGCTTCGGCATCACGCACGACTTCTCGGACCCGGCCGCGCCGTCCACCCGGCAGAGCCTGATCATGAAGCCGGACAGCAAGGTCCCCGGCGGACTGAAGGTGGTCCGCCCCGCGACCGCGTCCAAGGCGGCCGAGTCCTTCACCCCGGCCGGCTGACCTCCACCCATCCGAAGGACCGGGCCCTCCGGGGCCCGGTCCTTCTGCATGACGCCGGGCGCTCCCGGGACGTTCCCCGCCGTACTCACCGACGCAGCCGCGTTCGGCGTCGCGATGTCCTGCCAGGAGCGCACCGGCACGTCCTGGCTGCTCCGCGGTATGGCTCCCACCGCCTGCCTGACCACTGTCGAAGCCGACCCGGCGGTGCAGGCGGTCGCGGTCAGGCAGACGACCACCGGCCCCGGGCCGACGCCTTCCTCGCACGCCTGCCCGAACACCCCAACCTGCTTGTCACACTGCCGAGATGGGCCTCGGGTCTGTTCATCGGGTCTCGAGTCCGAGGGTCTATCGTGGGCGGCATGTCCGCCCCTGAGCTGATCCGTATCGTCTCCCGCGACTCCCCGATGGCCCTGGCCCAGGTGGAGCGCGTCCGCGCCGAACTGGCCGCGCTCCACCCCCAGATCGCCACCACGGTGGTCCCGGTGAAGACGACCGGCGACAAGTGGATGGGCGACCTTGCTCAGGTCGAGGGCAAGGGTGCCTTCACCAAGGAGGTTGACGCCGCCCTCGTCGCCGGAGAAGCGGACCTCGCCGTCCACTGCGTCAAGGACGTCCCCGCCGACCGCCCGCTCCCGGCCGGTACCACTTTCGCCGCCTTTCTCAAGCGCGACGACATTCGCGACGCCCTCATCCACCCCGGCGGCCTCAGCCTGGACCAGTTGCCGCCCGGCGCCCGGATCGGCACCTCCTCGGTCCGCCGCATCGCGCAGCTCGCGGCCTCCCACCCGCATCTGCGGTGTGTGCCGTTCCGTGGCAACGCCAACCGCCGCCTGGACAAACTCGCCTCCGGCGAGGCCGACGCCTTGCTGCTGGCAGCCTCTGGGCTGGAGCGGATCGGCCGCATGGACGTGATCACCGAGGTCCTGTCACCCGAGCAGATGATGCCGCCGATCGGCGCCGGGATCCTGGCCCTGCAGTGCCGCGAGGACGACACCGCGCTCATCGAGACCGTCAGCGATCTCGGACACCCGGACACGCACCGCGAGGCGACCGCGGAGCGCATGTTCCTCCATGTCCTCCAAGGTCACTGCAACAGCCCCATCGCCGGCTACGCCAAGGCCGAACGCAGCGGCGAACTGTCCCTGCGCGCTTGCGTGTTCACCCCCGACGGCAAAACCGTCCTCAACGCCCACGAATGGGCCGGACGCCTCGACCCCGCCACCCTCGGCACCTCTGTCGCCGTTGCTCTCCTGCGGCAGGGCGCGCGTGACCTCATCGACAGCATCCCGCACGGACCGGGCTGCCCTGCGTGATCGGCGTCGGCACCGGCCGCCGCCCGACGGCGACTCCGGCGGCGGGACGCGGGACTCGTCGCCACGATCCATCCGTCGGCCGTGCTGCGCGCCAAGGACCGCGAGCCGGTCTACCGGGGCCTCGTTGCGGATCTGTGGGTCGGCGCGGGGGTTCTGGATGGCCGGAGGGGTACCCGGGACGCATGACGATCCAGCATCCCGCCGATCGCGGAGGTGAGGAGCGCGGCCGGTTCGCGCGCCTGGCCCGAGGCCTGAGCGGGAACACAGGCGAGGAGGCGCGAGCCGTGCGCAGCGTGGGAGTGGAGGAGGAACTCCTCCTGGTGGACGCGGACACGGGTGAACCCCGGGCGGTGTCGGCGGCTGTGCTGGCCGTGGCATCGAGGGACGCCGCGGCGGGTGAGGAGCAGGTCTTCGAATCGGAGCTGCATCGTCAGCAACTGGAGTTCGCCACCCGGCCACAGACCCGGATGGAGGAACTCGCGGCCGAGATCCGACGGTGCCGGGCCGAGGCAGCGCAGCACGCCGAGGACAGGGGGGTCGCCGTCGCGGCCCTCGCCACGTCTCCTCTCCCGGTCAGTCCGTCCGTGGCCGGAGGCAGGCGTTACCACTGGATGGCCGAACGCTTCGGGCTGACCGCGCAGGAACAGCTCACCTGCGGATGCCATGTCCACGTCTCCGTGGACTCCGACGAAGAGGGCGTCGCCGTCCTGGACCGGATCCGCCCCTGGCTGTCCGTCCTTATCGCCCTGAGCGCCAACTCTCCGTTCTGGCAAGGCCAGGACAGCCACTACAGCAGCTACCGCAGCCAGGTCTGGGGCCGCTGGCCCTCCGCCGGACCGGCGCAGATCTTCGGCTCCGCCGACCACTACCACCAGCAAGTGCGGGACATGATCGGCACCGGAGTCCTCCGGGACGAAGGAATGATCTACTTCGACGCCCGGCTCTCCCACCGCTACCCGACGGTCGAAGTCCGGGTCGCGGACGTCTGTCTGAACCCGGACACGACGGTGCTCCTCGCTGTCCTCATCCGCGGCCTGGTCGAGACCGCTGCGCGCCAGTGGCGGGCGGGAGCGCCCCCGGCGCGCCACGGCGAGCTCCTGCTGAGACTCGCCGCATGGCAGGCTGCCCGCTACGGCCTCGAAAACCGGCTACTCCACCCCCGGACGATGCGTCCTGCGCCCGCGGAAACCGTGGTGCGTGCCCTGTTCGACCACGTGCGCGGCGCACTCGACGACCACGGCGACACACGTCCCGCCCAGGAAGCACTGGCCGGACTGCTGAGGACGGGCAACGGAGCGTCCCTGCAACGCGCGATCCTGGAACGGGCCGGCAGTCTCCGCGACGTCGTCACCGAGTGCGTGCACCTCACCAGGGGACAGCGCCCGCGTCCCTGATCAGCCGCCCTGCGCGGCCACCCCACAAAGCCTGTACGTCGTGGCCCAAGCCGAGTCCGCCTTTGAGTCCCCCGGCGCGGCCCGGCCGCCGCCGTCAGAACAGCAGGACCAGCGCATACACCAGGAAGAACGAGGCGAACAGCAGGACGAGGACCGCGACGGCGGCCGGCGGGCCCCACGCCCTGGGATGCGCACGCTCCCGGACCGCACAAGGAGATCGGGCAGCGTACCGCCGGTTCGCGACCACAAGGGCGGGGCGGGCTGCTGCTGGGGGATTCTCCACTGCCGGCCGCGCACACGCGACATGGCTGAGGGCCCGGATGCGGATGCATCCGGGCCCTCAGCCATGTCCGTCCTTGGCGCCTACGGCACCTGCGCCGCCCGCGCCTCGCGGCTCTCGCGGCGATTGTCGCGGAACGTGTTCACCCGCCGCGCCGTCGCGAACAGCGGAATCGTCGCCGCCATCACGATCTGCAGCGCGCAGCCCGTCTGGAGCAGCACGTGACCGCCCGGCGCGTCGAACGCCCACGCCGCCAGCATCCCCATCGCCGAGACGATCCAGCCGAGCATCGCCACCGCGAGGACGCCCCGCGGCTTCGGGTACTCCACCCGGCTCACCATCAGCCATGCCGTGCCGATGATCGCCAGAAGCGTCGGTACGAACGGCAGCTCCAGCAGCACGATGGAGACCACCGTGAGCGCGCCGAAGGGGCTCGGCATGCCCTGGAACATGCCGTCCTTCATGGTCACGCACGAGAATCTCGCGAGTCTTAGCACCACCGCCAGCAGCACCACGATCGCGGCCACAGCCGAGACCTTCTGGTGGGCGATGTCGCTGACCATTCCGTAGACGAGCACGAAGTACGCCGGCGCGAGGCCGAAGCTGATCAGGTCGGAGAGGTTGTCCAGCTCCGCGCCCATCGGCGAGCTGCGCAGCTTGCGCGCCACGAGTCCGTCGCAGAGGTCGAAGATCGCCGCGAGCAGCATGAGGATCACGGCGGTCGCGGCGCTGTGCCGCGCCATGCCGGTCTCCTGGCTGCCCTGCAGGTCCGGGATGAGGATTCCGGTGGTGGTGAAGTACACCGCCATGAATCCGCACGTCGCGTTGCCGAGCGTGAGCGTGTCCGCTATCGAGAGGCGCAGAGAGAGGGGCATCTCCTCCGCGTCGTCGTCTTCCTCGGTCTCGCCGACCCAGTTCGTCTGTGTGTCGGGATCAATCACGGTCAATGCGAGTCACCCCCGCAGTCGTGGTCTGACCCACCTCGACCGCGACATCGACACCTTCCGGAAGGTAGATGTCAACGCGCGATCCGAAGCGGATCAGACCGATGCGATCGCCCTGCTCGACCTTGGTGCCCTGCGGGATGTAGGGCACGATGCGGCGCGCGACCGCGCCGGCGATCTGCACCATCTCGATGTCGCCGAGTTCGGTGTCGAAGTGCCAGACAACGCGCTCGTTGTTCTCGCTCTCCTTGTTGAACGCGGGGACGAACCCGCCCGGGATGTGCTCGACCGACGTCACCGTGCCGGCCAGCGGCGCGCGGTTGACGTGGACATTCAGCGGGCTCATGAAGATCGCGACGCGGGTGCGTCCGTCCTTCCACGGCATGATGCTCTGCACCACGCCGTCGGCGGGCGAAATGACCCGCCCCTGTGCGATCTCGCGCTCGGGGTCGCGGAAGAACCACAGCATGCCCGCCGCAAGCGCGGTGGTGGGCACGGCGATGGCCGCGGCACGCTTCGACCGGCGCGCACGCACCAGGCTCAGCGCCGCGGTCGCGACGGTCGGCAGAAGCCACGGCGATGCTCCGCGCGCGAGGCGGACGCGGCCGCGAGGTGCAGAGGTTTGGCTGTGGGGCATGGATGACCTTCGTAGCGGATGATGCCGCGCTGGCATGGGGGACGGCGGCTTTCCGGCGATGTTATCGGGTACAACCCGTAACTGGGAAAGCCGGCAGCCGAGTCGGCGGCCGGAAGATGATGACAGGGTGTGATCTTCTTCGCGGCCGAACCGACTCGAAAGCGACAATCAACCCTGGAACCGGTACTCCTCGAGCAGCCGACGACCAATGATCATTTTCTGGATCTCGGCGGTACCTTCGCCGATCAGCAGCATCGGAGCCTCACGGTAGAGGCGCTCGATCTCGTACTCCTTGGAGAAGCCGTAGCCGCCGTGGATCCGGAAGGCGTCCTCGACGACTTCCTTGCAGTATTCGGAGGCGAGGTACTTCGCCATCCCTGCCTCCAGGTCGTTTCGCTCCCCGGAGTCCTTTTTGCGTGCCGCGTTCACCATCATGGCATGGGCGGCCTCGACCTTGGTAGCCATCTCGGCCAGCTTGAACTGAATCGCCTGGTGCTGGGCGATCGCCTTGCCGAAAGTGTGACGCTGCTGGGCATAGGAGACGCCCAGTTCGAACGCACGCTGCGCGACTCCGCAGCCACGTGCCGCGACATTCACCCGGCCGACCTCGACGCCGTCCATCATTTGGTAAAACCCTCGGCCGGTGGTGCCGCCGAGTACCCGATTGGCCGGAATGCGCAGTCCGTCCATGATGAGTTCGGTCGTGTCGACGCCCTTGTAACCCATCTTGTCGATCTTCCCGGGAATGGTGAGGCCGGGACGGACCTCTCCGAAGCCGGGCTCCTTCTCCACGAGGAAGGTCGTCATCGACTTGTGGGGCGCGGTGCCCTCGGGGTGTCCTTCGTCACTCCGGCACAGAACGGCGACCAGATTGGACGTTCCACCGTTCGTGAGCCACATCTTCTGGCCGTTGAGGACGTACTCGTCGCCGTCCTTGACGCCCTTGGACGTGATGGCCGAAACGTCGGAGCCGAGAGCCGGCTCGGACATCGAGAACGCGCCGCGCACCTCGCCCAGCGCCATGCGCGGCAGGAAGGTGTCCTTCTGTTCCTGCGTGCCGTGCTGCTTGAGCATGTACGCCACGATGAAGTGCGTGTTGATGATGCCCGACACGGACATCCAGCCACGGGCGATCTCCTCGACGCACAGTGCGTACGTCAGGAGCGACTCGCCCAGGCCGCCGTACTCCTCCGGGATCATCAGCCCGAACAGGCCGAGCTCCTTGAGGCCCTCGACGATCTGCGTCGGGTACTCGTCCTTGTGCTCCAGCTGGGTGGCGACAGGGATGATCTCCTTGTCGACAAAGTCCCGCACGGTGGCCAGGATCTCCTGCTGGACATCGGTCAGACCGTGGGTCTGGGCGAGTCGCGCCATGGCTACTTCTCCTGCTGCTTCAGCTCCGGGCGGCCGGGCTGCTCGCCGCCGCGCTCCTTGATGTACGTCTCGGTCGGGACCATCACCTTGCGCCGGAAGACGCAGACGAGGGTGCCGTCCTGCTTGTAGCCCTTGGTCTCGACATAGACGATCCCGCGGTCGTTCTTCGACTTCGAAGGGGTCTTGTCGAGGACCGTGGTCTCGCCGTAGATCGTGTCGCCGTGGAAGGTCGGCGCCACGTGCCGCAGCGACTCGATCTCCAGGTTGGCGATCGCCTTGCCGGAGACGTCCGGCACGGACATGCCGAGCAGGAGCGAGTAGATGTAGTTCCCTACGACGACGTTCTTGCCGAAGTCCGTCGTGTTCTCCGCATAGTTGACGTCCATGTGGAGGGGGTGGTGGTTCATGGTGAGCAGACAGAAGAGGTGGTCGTCGTACTCCGTGACCGTCTTCCCGGGCCAGTGCTTGTAGACGGCCCCGACCTCGAACTCCTCGTAGGTGCGTCCGAACTGCATGCTCAGGCCTCCGGGATCTCGAACTTGCTGGTGCGCTGCATGCCGGCGGCGCGGCCCTTGCCGGAGATGACCAGGGCCATCTTGCGGCTGGCCTCGTCGATCATCTCGTCGCCGAGCATCGCGGAGCCCTTCTTGCCGCCCGCCTCGGAGGTGAAGTAGTCGTACGCGTCGAGGATGAGCTCGGCGTGGTCGTAGTCCTCCTGGGAGGGCGAGAAGATCTCGTTGGCCGCGTCGACCTGGCCGGGGTGCAGCACCCACTTGCCGTCGAAGCCGAGGGCCGCGGCGCGCTGCGCGACCGCCTTGTAGCCGTCGACGTTCTTGATCTGCAGGTAGGGGCCGTCGATCGCCTGCAGGTTGTTGGCGCGGGCGGCCATGAGGATCTTCATCAGGATGTAGTGGTAGGCGTCGGCCGGGTAGCCGGGCGGCTGCTCGCCGACGACCAGGGACTTCATGTTGATGGAGGCCATGAAGTCCGCAGGGCCGAAGATGATCGTCTCGACGCGCGGGGAGGCCTGCGCGATCGCGTTGACGTTGTTCAGGCCCTGCGCGTTCTCGATCTGCGCCTCGATGCCGATCTTGCCGACCTCGAAGCCCATGGTCTTCTCGATCTGGGTGAGCAGCAGGTCGAGCGCGACGATCTGCTGGGCGTCCTGGACCTTCGGCAGCATGATGCAGTCGAGGTTCTGGCCCGCGCCCTCCACGACCGTGACGACGTCACGGTACGTCCAGTGCGTCGTCCAGTCGTTGACCCGCACGACACGCGTCTTACCGGTCCAGTCGCCCTCGTTCAGGAACTTCACGATGGTGTGCCGGGCATCCGGCTTGGCGAGCGGCGCGCAGGCGTCCTCCAGGTCCAGGAAGACCTGGTCGGCCGGCAGACCCTGGGCCTTCTCCAGGAAGCGCGGGTTCGAGCCCGGTACGGCCAGGCAGGAACGGCGCGGACGGAGACGGTTCACCGGGTGGATCGGCGTGGTCATGCGGGGACCTCCAGAGGGTCGAGCTTGTTCGCTTTCCGGATCTCGTCGACGATACGGCCGATGATCTCCGTGATACCGAAGTCCTTCGGGGTGAAAACGGCGGCGACTCCCGCACGCTTCAGGTCCTCGGCGTCGCTGTTGGGAATGATCCCTCCCGCGATCACCGGGATGTCATGGGCCCCCGCCTCGCGCAGGCGGGTCAGCACGTCCGGGACCAGCTCGGCGTGCGAGCCGGACAGGATCGACAGGCCCACACAGTGCACGTCCTCCGCGAGCGCGGCGCTGACGATCTGCTCCGGAGTGAGCCGGATGCCCTGGTAGACCACCTCGAAGCCGGCGTCACGGGCCCGTACGGCGATCTGCTCCGCGCCGTTGGAGTGCCCGTCGAGACCGGGCTTGCCGACCAGCAGCCGCAGCCGGCCCGAGCCGAGCTCCTCGGCGGTGCGGGTCACCTTCTCACGGACCAGGGCGAGCGGGGTGCCCGCCTCGGCCGTCACGGCCACCGGCGCGGACGAGACGCCCGTCGGGGCGCGGAACTCGCCGAACACATCGCGCAGCGCCCAGGACCACTCGCCGGTGGTGACACCCGCGCGGGCGCACTCGACGGTGGCTTCCATCATGTTCTCGGTCCCGGCGGCGGCCTTCTTCAGCGCGGCGAGCGCCTCCGTCGCACGGGCCTCGTCACGGTTGTCGCGCCACTCGTGCAGCTTGGCGACCACGCGGGCCTCGTTCGCCGGGTCGACCGTCATGATCGCCGTGTCGAGGTCCGCGGTGAGCGGGTTGGGCTCGGTGGTCTCGAAGATGTTGACGCCGATGATCTTCTCGTCGCCCGCCTCGATCCGGGCCCGCCGCTCGGCGTGCGAGGACACCAGCTGCGACTTGAGGTAACCGGACTCGACGGCCGCCATGGCGCCGCCCATCTCCTGGATCCGGTCGATCTCCGCCAGGCACTCGGTGACCAGGGCCTCCACCTTGGCCTCGATGACATGCGAGCCGGCGAAGATGTCCTCGTACTCCAGCAGATCCGACTCGTGCGCGAGCACCTGCTGGATGCGCAGCGACCACTGCTGGTCCCAGGGCCGGGGCAGACCCAGCGCCTCGTTCCAGGCGGGAAGCTGCACGGCACGCGCACGGGCGTCCTTCGACAGCGTCACGGCGAGCATCTCGAGGACGATGCGCTGGACGTTGTTCTCCGGCTGAGCCTCGGTCAGACCGAGGGAGTTGACCTGCACGCCGTAGCGGAATCGGCGCTGCTTGTCGTTCTCGATGCCGTACCGCTCACGCGTGACCTTGTCCCAGATGCGGCCGAAGGCGCGCATCTTGCACATCTCCTCGATGAAGCGGACGCCCGCGTTCACGAAGAAGGAGATGCGGGCGACGACGTCGCCGAACTTCTCGGCGGGCACCTGGCCGGAGTCGCGGACCGCGTCCAGCACGGCTATCGCGGTGGACATCGCGTAAGCGATCTCCTGGACCGGCGTGGCCCCCGCCTCCTGCAGGTGGTAGCTGCAGATGTTGATCGGGTTCCACTTGGGGATGTTGGCCACCGTGTACGTGATCATGTCGGTGGTCAGGCGCAGCGAAGGACCGGGCGGGAAGACATGCGTCCCGCGCGACAGGTACTCCTTGACGATGTCGTTCTGCGTCGTCCCCTGGAGCTTGGTGATGTCCGCGCCCTGTTCCTCGGCGACCACCTGGTACAGCGCCAGCAGCCACATGGCGGTGGCGTTGATGGTCATCGAGGTGTTCATCTGCTCCAGGGGAATCTCCTGGAACAGCCTGCGCATGTCACCGAGGTGCGAGACCGGGACCCCGACCCGGCCCACCTCGCCGCGGGCGAGGATGTGGTCGGGGTCGTAGCCGGTCTGCGTCGGCAGGTCGAACGCGACCGACAGGCCGGTCTGGCCCTTGGCGAGATTGCGCCGGTACAGCTCGTTGGACGCCTCGGCCGTGGAGTGGCCGGCGTACGTCCGCATGAGCCACGGCCGGTCCTTCTGACGCTCTGTCATCTAACAGGCCTCTGACTCAGATGTTCCGGAAGCGGTTGATGGCGTCGATGTGCTTGGCGCGCAGCTCTTCGTTGCGCACGCCGAGGCCCTCGCGGGGAGCGAGCGCGAGCACGCCGACCTTGCCCTGGTGCAGGTTGCGGTGCACGTCGTAGGCGGCCTGGCCGGTCTCCTCCAGGGAGTACACCTTGGAGAGAGTGGGGTGGATCTTGCCCTTGGCGATCAGGCGGTTGGCCTCCCACGCCTCGCGGTAGTTCGCGAAGTGCGAGCCGATGATGCGCTTCAGCGACATCCACAGGTAGCGGTTGTCGTACTCGTGGTTGTAGCCCGAGGTCGAGGCACAGGTGACGATCGTGCCGCCCTTGCGGGTCACGTACACGGAGGCGCCGAAGGTCTCGCGACCCGGGTGCTCGAAGACGATGTCCACGTCCTCGCCGCCGGTGAGCTCGCGGATGCGCTTGCCGAAGCGCTTCCACTCCTTCGGGTCCTGGGTGTGCTCGTCCTTCCAGAACTTGTAGCCCTCGGCGTTGCGGTCGATGATCGCCTCGGCGCCCATCGCGCGGCAGATGTCCGCCTTCTGGTCGCTGGAGACGACACAGATCGGGTTGGCGCCGCCGGCCAGCGCGAACTGGGTGGCGTAGGAGCCGAGTCCGCCGCTCGCGCCCCAGATCAGGACGTTGTCGCCCTGCTTCATGCCGGCGCCGTTGCGGGAGACCAGCTGGCGGTACGCGGTGGAGTTCACCAGTCCGGGGGCCGCCGCCTCCTCCCAGCTGAGGTGGTCCGGCTTCGGCATCAGCTGGTTGGACTTGACCAGCGCGATCTCCGCCAGGCCGCCGAAGTTGGTCTCGAAGCCCCAGATGCGCTGCTCGGGGTCGAGCATCGTGTCGTTGTGGCCGTCCGAGGACTCCAGCTCGACCGAGAGGCAGTGCGCGACGACCTCGTCACCGGGCTTCCAGGCGTTGACGCCCGGGCCGGTGCGCAGCACGACGCCCGCGAGGTCGGAGCCGATGATGTGGTACGGCAGGTCGTGGCGCTTGGTGAGCTCGGAGAGCTTTCCGTAGCGCTCGAGGAAGCCGAAGGTCGACAGCGGCTCGAAGATCGAGGTCCACACGGAGTTGTAGTTGACCGAGCTGGCCATGACGGCCACCAGGGCCTCACCGGGGCCGAGCTCGGGCAGCGGCACGTCGTCCAGGTGGATCGACTTGCGGGGGTCCTTCTCCCGGGTCTCGAGGCCGGCGAACATCTCCGTCTCGTCCTTGTGCACGGTGATCGCGCGGTACGACTCGGGGAGCGGCAGAGCTGCGAAGTCGGCGGACGTGGTGTCCGGCGACTGAATCGCGTCCAGGATTTCCTTCACGGTGTTGCCTCCAGGGGGGTCCCCCCGGACGGGGCCGGGGGAGAAGCGCTTTGTGGCGAACGCTGAGGGGTACGTCGGGGTGCTGCTGTGGAGGTGTGCCGTCGGTTCGGCGGGTGGTGCAGTTGGCAGCGCTGGTAGGCGCGGTGAAAAAGCCTGTGACGCAGGCGCCCGGGCGCGCAGCCGCGAGTGGGTTGCGGGGACAGCCGGCGTACGAAAGGTCTCTGCACGCCGGCCGCCCGGACAACATCAACGTATGGCACCCCGTGCCAGCTCGCAAGACACTGCGTGCCAAAGATTTCTCTCGGATGCAATCTGCTGGACACAGATGAGCGATGATCGATCGAACGGCCCCCGAAATAGCGGCAAATGGCCGCCCCGGTACGGGTCGGCCATTGCTGTGCGTGTTCGTTCGATGTCTCCGCGTAACATTCGAATTCGAGGAATGTCGCGCGGGTTACATCGGCCCGGGACCGGGCCCGGGCCTCACTCTTCCTCCGGGGTCACCCCTCGGTGAGCGCCCTCTCGATCGTGCGCATGACCTCGCTCAGCGGTGCGTCCGTGCGGGCCACCGCCACCACCACCTCGCCGTGCCGCTGCACCGCGGCCTCCACGCTCTCCCCGGGCGCCGCTGCGGCCGCCGGGAGCGCGCCCTTGGACCGGCCTGCCCCGATCCCCGAACCGAACGTGTCGCGGACGATCGCGAAGGCGTGGTCCAGCTGCGCCTCCACGTCCCCCTGGCCGCCCGCCCGCAGCCAGCGGCGCAGCACATGGTTGTGCGCCGTGACGACCGCGGAGGCCGCGACCTCCGCCAGTAGCGGGTCGTCATTGCCGGCGTGATGGTCGCGCTCATCGAAATGGCCCAGCAGATAGCGCGTGAACAGCCGCTCGTAGCGGGCCACCGACGCGATCTCCCGCTCCCGCAGCGTGGGCACCTCGCGGGTCAGCCGGTAGCGCTCGACCGAGACCGCCGGGGAGGCCGCGTACATCCGCATGACCTCCTTGATGCCCCGGCACACGGTGTCCAGCGGGTGCTCGTGGGCGGGTGCGGCGTTCAGCACCGCCTCGGCCCGTACCAGGGTGTCGTCGTGGTCGGGGAAGATCGCCTCTTCCTTGGAACGGAAGTGCCGGAAGAAGGTCCGCCGCGCCACCCCCGCCGTGGCGGCGATCTCGTCGACGGTCGTTGCCTCGTACCCCTTGGTCGCGAACAACTCCATCGCCGCCGCTGCCAGTTCGCGCCGCATCTTCAGACGCTGGGCTGCGGCGCGGGAGCCTGCGGCGCTCTCCGGAGCGTCGGACGAGGCGCCTTGGCGGGTGGGCCGTCGGGTGGGATCAGCGGGCTGGGGCATGACCTGAACGTACTGCATTCGCGCAGCCGAGCGCGCCTGCGGGGGCTCGATCCCCGTGCCGGAGGACGGGGGAGGCCCGCCCGGATTCAGCAGCCCTCCCCAGCCCCCTTCGGCATCAACGCCGGGCATATTCGCGGAAGCCGCGCCCCGTCTTGCGGCCGAGGCACCCCGCGGCCACCAAGTGCTCCAGCAGCGGGGCCGGGGCCAGACCCGGGTCACGGAACTCGCTGTGCAGGACCTTCTCGATCGCGAGCGACACATCGAGACCGACCACGTCGAGGAGCTCGAACGGCCCCATCGGGTAGCCGCCGCCCAGCTTCATCGCGGCGTCGATGTCGTCGAGGGAGGCGTAGTGCTCCTCGACCATCTTGATCGCGTTGTTCAGGTACGGGAAGAGCAGCGCGTTCACGATGAACCCGGCGCGGTCGCCGCAGTCCACCGGGTGCTTCTTGATCTTCTTGGTGACCGCGCGAACCGTGGCGTGGACATCGTCCGAGGTCAGGACCGTACGGACGATCTCGACCAGCTTCATCGCAGGCGCGGGGTTGAAGAAGTGCATACCGATGACGTCCTGCGGGCGCGAGGTGGCGCGGGCGCAGGCGACGACCGGCAGTGAGGAGGTCGTGGTGGCGAGCACCGCACCCTGCTTGCAGACCTTGTCGAGGGTGGCGAACAGCTGCTGCTTGATCTCCAGGTCCTCGGCCACGGCCTCCACGGCCAGATCGACCTCGGCGAACGCGTCCAGCGAGCCGGCCGGCGTGATCCGGGCCAGCGTCTCGTCGCGGACCTCGGCCGTCATCCGGCCCTTGTCGACCGAGCGGGCAAGGGACTTGGCGATCCGGGCCTTGGCCACCTCCGCCTTCTCCAGGCTGCGGGCCGCCAGCACGACGTCGTAACCGCCCTTGGCGAAGACCTCGGCGATACCGCTGGCCATGGTGCCCGAGCCGGCCACGCCGACCGAGCCGACCTCCCGGCCGGCACCGGCCTCGGCCGACGGCTGCGGGGTCAGGGCGTCCGCCTCGAGCACGGAGGTGCCGGGGGCGGCGTACGTGTAGAAGCCGCGGCCCGCCTTGCGGCCGGTCAGACCCGCCTCGCTGAGCTGCTTCAGGATCGGGGCCGGGGCGTGCAGCCGGTCCTGGGACTCGGTGTACATGGCCTCCAGGACCGTGCGAGCGGTGTCGATACCGATCAGGTCCAGCAGGGCGAGCGGGCCCATCGGCAGACCGCAGCCGAGCTTCATGGCGGCGTCGATGTCCTCGCGGGAGGCGTAGTTCGCCTCGTACATCGCGGCGGCCTGGTTCAGATAGCCGAAGAGAAGCCCGTCCGCGATGAAACCGGGACGGTCGCCGACCCTGACCGGCTCCTTGCCGAGCTCACGGGCGAGCGCGGTGACGGCCTCGACGGCCGGCGGCGCGGTCAGCACCGAGGAGACGACCTCGACCAGCTTCATCGCCGGGGCCGGGTTGAAGAAGTGCAGGCCGAGCACGCGCTCCGGGTGCGCCGACTCGGCGGCCAGCCGGGTCACCGACAGGGCGTTGGTGCCGGTGGCGATGATCGCGTCGGGGCGGACGACGGCGTCCAGCTCACGGACGACCTGCTGCTTGACCTCGTACGACTCGGGAACGACCTCGATCACGAGGTCGGCTTCGGCCGCTGCCTGCAGATCGGAGAAGGTGCGGAAGCGGGCGAGGACGGTGCGGCGCTCCTCCTCGGTGATCCGCTCGCGCTCCACGGCACGGGCGGTGGAGGCCTCGAGCGCGACGACGGCCTGGTGGGCGGCGGCGTCGCTGATGTCGATGCCGATGACTTCACGTCCGGCGCGGGCGAGGACCTCGGCGATGCCGGTGCCCATGGTGCCGAGGCCGATGACGGCAATGGTGGAGAGAGGGGTGTCCATCACGGGACTCCAGGGATGAGTGACGACTGATGAGGAGCGCGGGCGGGCCGGTGCGCGAAGCGGCTGTCACAGGGACGGGACGCCGGGAAGGCCGACCGTCCGAAGGGCGTGCTGCTGAGGGAAAGCGCACGGCGCGCGGCAATCGCGTGTCGTGGTGCTGGGCCGACGGACTCTGTCCCGAGTCGCGTCGTACGAACTGAGCTGCCGAACCGACATTCCCCCATGCCTTGCGGTATGGGAGGTGCCCCCGGCGGTGGCTGCGTCACCAGGCCACCGCGGGTGTGCGGGGGTTCCCCGCTCACTTGAGATTAACTCGCGGGTAACGAGCGCGCCAGACCTGGGGCCGTCCGAGCCTGTGTGATCTGGATCGCCGACGAAACAGAGGCGAATCGCCGATACCCTGACGACCGTGGACGAGGAGTTACGGTCACTGGCACACCGGCTGCGGAACGAGGCGGGCGGCGGGGCGACGTACGAGCGTCTGCTCGTCACCGAGGACCATGAGGAACTCGCCGCGGTCCTCACCGAAGCGCAACGCCCCTTGTGGGCCCGTGAGATCGCCGCGTTCCGGCTCGGCTGCGCGGGGGACCGGCGGGCCTTCGAATCCCTGGTCCTGCTGCTCAATCACCGCGATCCCGACCGCTGTGTCTCGGCCGCTCACGCTCTGGCCCGGCTCGCCGATCCCCGCACGCCGCGCGCCGCGGCGGCCCTCGCCACCAACGAGCTGCGCGTCGCGTACGCCCTGACGCCCGTGCGCCTGCTGACCCGGCTGCGGGCACCTGAATCCGTACCGGCCCTGATCGCCGTGCTCGGCCGGCGACTGGCCGCCCCCGGCGATCCGCACTGGCGGGTCGCGCTGGCCTGTGTCGAGGGCCTGGGCGCGCTGGGCGACGAGCGGGCGGGGCAGGTACTGAGCTCCGCGCGGTCGCATCCGCGGCTTGCGGCGGCGGCGGAGGCGGCGCTGGCCCGCCTCGGCTGACGTACGCGGGGTGCGCGCCCACGCGCCGCGTGCTCCGGGCCGGGAGTCCGGACCCGGAGCACGCGGCTCCCCCGATATGTCCGCCGAGTGGTGCCGACGGACAGTTCTGTTGGCTCTGTCGGCTCTCTCAGTTCTGTGAAGGCCGCTGTGGAAACGCTGCTGCGGAAGTGCTGTGGGTGAACCGCTGGTGGTGAATTGCCGTTGTGCCGTGGTCAGTAGAGCTTGGCCACGGCTGTGCGTGCCGTGTTCTTGAAGCCCGTGACGGGTGCGCCGTCGAGGTCTCCCAGCTGACCCCACTCGACGACGGTCACCGTCCGGCCGTCGCGGCCGATCGCGTACAGCGCGATGTCGGTCGAGCCGATCTCGGTGTCGGAGGTGTCGATGCTGTAGATGTGCGCGCCCTCCTCCACGGCGATCCTGCCGTGGTACAGGGTTTCGCCCTCGAGGGTCGGGTACTGCTCCTTGAGCCGGTCGAGGCATCCCGCGACCGAGGCACTGAGCTTGGCCGCGAGGGCCTTGGCCGCAGCGGCGGTCGGGGCGACCGTGGTCGTCTGGCGGGCGCTCGTGTCCAGGTCGGTGCGGAAGTTGCGGTACGAGCTTCCCGCTTTGGGCGTGATCTTTGCGGTGCAGACCGAGCCCTCGGTGGGCAGGCCCTTGCGGACCGGGTCAGCCGTCCATGGAGTGGGTGCGGCCGGCAGCTGGGATGCCGAGAGGAACCTGGGCGCGGGCGTTGCCGCGGTGGCGGTCGTGACCGGAACGATCGTCAGGGTGACGGCCGCGGTGGTCAGGGCAGCGGTGCGGAATGTCTTCATGAAAGCAGTTCCCCCGTGGTGACGGCGTGCTGAACGATCACCAGCTTCCGGACGGGGCGGCGGCCGGGCAAGCGCCGCGGGCGGCCGTGGAACGGTGGAACCATTCCACCCCTCGTGACGTGGGGTCATGCAGGAGGGTGGAATGCCGTCCTGGGACGGCCGGGGGGAGTGGATGTCGTGAGCACAGCGCGGGAGACCGAGGCGTTCGCGCGGCGGCTGCGGGAGATCCGTGACGCATCGGGCCGCAGCTACGGCGCGCTGGCACGCCGGGTGGGAGTCAGCGCATCGACGCTGCACCGTTACTGCGCCGGGCAGACGGTGCCGGTGGAGTTCGCCCCGGTGGAACGCCTGGCCCGGCTGTGCGGCTGCCGGGGCGAGGAACTGCTCGCGCTGCACCGGCTCTGGCTCCGGGCCGACGTGGAGCGAAGCAGCCGCCAGGAGAACAACGGGGTGGGACGGGCACCGACCGGTGACGGGGACCCGGCCGGCGAGGAGGGCGTGGCGGACCCGGTCACGGGCCAGGCGGCGGAGACGAAGGACGGCTCGCCCATGGATCCCGGCGCGGGCGCGGATGCGTCCGAGGCCGCTCGCGCGGGTGCGCATGCCGCCACCGACCATGCCGACGACGCCGCCGACGCAACGACCACGTTCGTGCTCGGCGGCGGGCGCGACCAGGGGCCGCCCGCCCCGGCCGCAGGACCGGCCGAACTCCCTGTCGCGCCCCGCTCACCGGGACGCCGCCGCGCCGCCTATGGTGCCGCCCTCGTCACCTCCCTCGTCGCGTCGCTCGTCCTGCTGCTGGCCGTCGACCGGTCCCCACTCCGGGAGTCCGGCGGACAGGACACCACCGCGCAGCGGCCCGGCGGCGACACCACGGGCTCCCGCTCCGCTCCGGCCTTACGCAAGGGATCCGCCTCGCCGGACGCGACCGCGTCGGGCCCGGTCGACGGGCTGTCCGCAAGCGCGGGTCCGCACAGCCCTGCTCCCGCCGAGCCCGCTCCCCGCCCCACCACGACCGCCCGCCCTGGTGGCAGTGGCACGCCATTCACCTGGACCACCGATCAGCATGTCTGGCAGAACGGCTGCGACCACGCCTATCTGGTCGACCGCGGACCATCTGCCGTGCCACCACCGCCCGCCGCGTCGGACGCCGCGCCCTGGGCGCGGTCCGTCGGCGCGGTGCACGGCGGCGACACCTTCGTACGGATCACCGTGCAGGGCAGGAGCGACAAGGCGGTGGTCCTGCAGGAGCTGCGGGTCCGTGTGCTCGCCAGGCGGACGCCGCCGGCCCACAACGTCTACCGGATGAGCTCCGGCTGCGGCGGCTCGCTCACACCCCGCCTGTTCGACGTCGACCTCGACAAACCCCGTCCGCTCGCCCGCTCCGTCGCCGGCAACGACTCCGGCGAGCCGATCCCCGCCGTGTCCTTCCCGTACAAGATCTCGGTCACCGATCCCGAGGTACTGCTGGTCACCGGCCGAGCGGTCTCCTGTGACTGCGACTGGTACCTGGAGCTGGCCTGGAGCAGCGGCGGCCGAGCCGGCACGGTACGCATCGACGACCACGGCCGTCCGTTCCGAACGAGCGGCATCCGGGGCCGACCCGTCTACGACTACGACACCGGCTCGGCCCGATGGGCCCCTGCCGTGTGAGCGGCGTCCGGCGCGTACCCGCCCGATCCGGTACGGACGACCCTGGCCTACGAGCCCGCTTGAGCCGGCAGGCCGGTCAGGCTGATGTCCTGTGGCATGTGTTGGGGTGGCTCGCGTTGCGTTCCTGTCGTGCAGTCCTGGCCCTCGTTCCCCTCACGTTCGCCCTCGCGGCTGTGGCAGGCTGTTCCCGCCGCCAGTCCCAACGACTGCGGCATCAGCCCGGCGTACGCGTACTGCCGGCCGCGCACCCGGACCACGGCGACGGCCTCGCAGTCGTCGACGGTCGTCTCCCGTACGCAGATCCCCATGCGGCACCCTCCCCAGGCAGCCGGCCCTCGTCGGTCACCGCTCATCCTCGCGTACGCCACTGACAGCCGCCCGCCCACCGGGCACGGCCTGTCCGTCCGGCACGGCCCGGTCCACCTGGTCGGTCCGGCCGGTGCATGCCGTCTGACCGGCCGGCGGATGTCCGGCTCAGAGCAAGGTCAGTTGGGTCGGCTCCGGTGACACGGTGTCCGGCACCGGGCGGGCCGGGATCCGGCGCGGCATTGTCCGGCCCGACGACGGGCCGATGCCGAACTCCGTGGCCAGTTCATGGACATGGCGGGTGATCCGTCGCTGGTACCACTTGGGCGCGTACGACCCCTCCGCGTACAGCCGCTCGTAGCGCGCCACCAGATGCGGATGGTGTTCGCGCAGCCAGGCCATGAACCACTCGCGTGCGCCGGGGCGCAGATGAAGTACGAGCGGAGTCACCGATGTCGCCCCCGAGGCGGCGATCGCGCGGACCGTCGCACGAAGCTGGTCCGGATGGTCGCCGAGGAACGGGATCACCGGAGCCATCAAGACCCCGCAGCCGATGCCGTGGTCGGTGAGGGTGCGCACCACGTCGAGACGGCGCTCGGGGGAGGGGGTGCCCGGTTCGACGGTGCGCCACAGCTGCTGGTCGACGAAGCCCACCGACACCGAGACGCCGACCTCCGTGACCTCGGCAGCCTGCCGGAGCAGCTCCAGGTCGCGCAGGATCAGCGTGCCCTTGGTGAGGATGGAGAACGGATTCGCATGGTCGCGCAGCGCCGTGAGGATGCCCGGCATCAGCCGGTAGCGGCCCTCCGCCCGCTGGTAGCAGTCCACATTGGTGCCCATCGCGATGTGCGCGCCGTGCCACTGCCGGGAGCCGAGCTGCCGGCTCAGCAGCTCAGGTGCGTTGATCTTCACGACGATCTGGGAGTCGAAGCCGATTCCGGTGTCGAGGTCCAGGTAGCTGTGGGTCTTGCGGGCGAAGCAGTACACGCAGGCGTGTGTGCAGCCCCGGTAGGGATTGACCGTCCATTCGAACGGCATCCGTGAGGCTCCCGGTACCCGGTTCAGGATCGAGCGGGCCCGGATCTCGTGGAAGGTGATGCCGCGGAATTCAGGTGTGTCGAACGTACGGGTGGTCACCGCGGACGTGCCGAAAAGCGCGGTGTCCCCGGTTGCGGCGGGGTTGTCGACCAGATTGTCCCAGCGCATGGACGCCTCCTCGGTAGCACTGGCCACAGAATAGAACATACGTTCCCATGATCGTGCTGGGAGTGAGCCAACTTTCCGGCAGGGGGTTGAGTCGAGGGGGTCGGGAAGGACGGTGGGATGACACTGCGCCCCCACCAGGCCCTCGACGAACGCACACCACGTGCGGCCCACCTCGCCGTCGAACACTGCGGTTAGCGTGTGACCTTCGGCGGACCCGCTACGTGACTGGAAGGTCCTGACATGACCAGTAAGTTCACCGAGCTTGCGATCGACTGTGCCGATCCCAGCGGTCTCGCCCGGTTCTGGTGCGCGGTCCTTGACTACGAGGTGCAGGACGAAGGCGACGGAATCGTCATTATTGGCTCCCCTGCGGTGCCGGAAGGCAGGAACCGCCTTGGCCCAGTGCCACCGAGGTTGACCTTCGCGCACGTGCCCGAGGGCAAGATCGTCAAGAACAGGCTCCACATCGACGTCAACCCGACCGACAGGGAGCAGGGCGAAGAGGTCCGTCGCCTGCTCGACCTGGGTGCCCGATACGCCGACGTCGGCCAAGGCGATGCGAGCTGGGTCGTACTTGCCGACCCGGAGGGGAACGAGTTCTGTGTCCTTGCGGACCGCTGCCCCTGATCGGAGGCCGCGCACCGCGCCGGACCTGCTTCCGGTCGCTTGCTTCTCGACCCATGGCGTGCTGCCCCGTGCCGCCTCGTGCTTCCTCGTACGGCCGGGACCGCGTCAGCCGCTTGATTTGGGAGGGGGCTCGCGGGGTGGTTGGCTTGCCGTACCCCGTTCGGAGCGATTGTTGGAGGAACAGGAATGGCGCAGGTCGAGGCCACCACGGAGCGGATCATCGCGGCTGACGCGGAGACGGTGTTCGATGCCGTGGCCGACTACGAGAACACCCGCGCGAAGCTCCTGACCGAGCACTTCAGTGAGTACGAGGTCCGCGAGGGCGGCGACGGTGAGGGCACGCTCGTCCACTGGAAGCTCCAGGCGACCAGCAAGCGCATCCGTGACTGCCTGCTCGAGGTCACCGAGCCCACCGACGGGCAGCTCGTCGAGAAGGACCGCAACTCCTCGATGGTGACCACCTGGACCGTCACCCCGGCCGGTGAGGGCAAGTCCCGGGCCGTCGTCACCACCGTGTGGAACGGCGCCGGCGGCATCGGCGGCTTCTTCGAGCGGACCTTCGCCCCCAAGGGCCTCGGCCGGATCTATGACGCCGTGCTCGCCAGGCTCGCCGCCGAAGTCGAGAAGTAGAGAAGCACACTCACCGGATCGAGTGGTTTTCCCCGCGGCGTCTCGTGCGCCCCGCGCACCCGGCGCCGCGGGAAAGCTCCTGATGAGCGCCTGAAACGCGCCCCCCGCAACACCAGTTGACCCCTCCGTCCGGTCACGGGCGTGCCGTCGCCCGGCTTGCTCCCTCTTGGTGCGTAATGCGGAGAATGGCGGCGCGCAGGCGACGAGGGGAGACAGATCCGTGGGCGGCAGCACACTGGTGAAGGACGAGCAGGCCGCACCGGCGGCCACGCCACCCGCAGCCCCCGCGACCGAGGCCCCCGACGCGCGCAGTCCCCGCCGCGTACGCCTGGTCTTCATGGCTCTGATGCTCGCGCTGCTGCTCGCCGCGCTGGAGCAGATGATCGTCGCCACCGCTCTGCCGAAGATCGTCGGTGAGCTGCAGGGCCTGGACCGGATGCCCTGGGCGATCACCGCCTATCTGCTCACCGCCACCATCGGCCTGCCGGTCTACGGCAAACTCGGCGATCTCTTCGGCCGCAAGGGCGTCTTCCAGTTCGCCATCGTCGTCTTCGTCGTCGGCTCCGCACTGGCCGGCTGGTCACGCACCATGGACCAGCTGATCGCCTTCCGTGCCCTCCAGGGCGCGGGCGCCGGCGGGCTCATGATCGGCGTGCAGGCGATCATCGCGGACATCGTCCCGCCCCGGGAGCGTGGCCGCTTCATGGGACTGATCGGGGCCGCATTCGGACTCGCCTCCGTCGCCGGCCCCCTGCTGGGCGGCTTCTTCACCGATCACGCCTCCTGGCGCTGGTGCTTCTACTTCAACGTCCCCTTCGGCCTGGTCACCCTGCTCGTGGTCACCCTGGCCCTCAAGCTTCCCAAGCCTGCCGCCCGCGCCCGGCTCGACGTCTTCGGCGCACTGTTCCTCGCCGCTGCCTCCACCTGCCTGGTCCTGCTCACCAGTTGGGGCGGCACGCAGTACGCATGGGACTCGAAGGTCATCCTGTCGCTCGCCGCCGGGGCAGCCGCAAGCACCCTGCTCTTCCTGGTCGTCGAGCACTTCGCACCCGAACCCATCATTCCGCTGCGGCTGTTCCGAGACTCCGTCTTCACCGTCACCTCCCTCGTCGGTGCGGTCATCGGCGTCGCACTTTTCGGCGCGGCCAGCTATCTGCCGACCTTCCTCCAGATGGTCGACGGCGCCAGCGCCACCGAATCGGGCCTGCTGATGCTCCCGCTGATGGGCGGCATCGTCGTCGCCTCCATCGTCTCGGGACAGCTCATCAGCCACACCGGGCGCTACAAGATCTACCCGGTCCTCGGCAGCGCGGTCGCGGCCGTCGGCATGTGGCTGCTGTCCGGTCTGGAGGCCGGCACATCCCGGCTGGAGTACAGCATCTGGCAGGCCGTGCTCGGCGTGGGCCTCGGATTTGTGCTGCCCGTACTGGTCCTCGCGGTACAGAACGCCGTGCCACCCGCCGACCTCGGCACCGCCACCAGCGCCAACAACTACTTCCGGCAGATCGGCGGCAGCGTCGGCGCAGCAGTCTTCGGCACACTCTTCGCCGACCGGCTCACCGAAGCCCTCGCCGACCGCCTTCCCGCGGGAGCGGACCTCCCCGATCCCGCGTCCATCACTCCGCAGCTGGTGCACGCCATGCCGCCCGCCGTCCGCGACGGCTATGTCCAGGCGTACGCGGACGCGATGCCCCGGATCTTCCTCTACCTTGTGCCGGTTCTCGTGCTCGGCCTGCTCATCGCCTTCTTCCTCAAGGAGAAACCGCTGGTGTCCCACAACGCCTACGCCGCCGAGCCCGCCGTCCCGCACGCCCGCAGCGCCACCCCGCGCACCGGCGCACCAGGCGCCCGGCCGGGCCCCGCCCACCGCGCCGCCGGAGTCCCCGTCTGCGGCACCGTGCAGCACCATGACGGCAGCACCGTGCCGCGTGCCGCGCTCACGCTCATCGACGTCACGGGACGGCAGATCGGCCGGGGCGCGAGCGGCGAGGACGGCCGGTACGCGCTGAGTGTGCCCGGATCCGGCTCGTACGTCATGATCGCGGCGGCCGGCGGGCACCAGCCGCAGGCCGTCACCGTGACCGTCGGCGAGCGGCCCGTCGAACTCGACGTGGTGCTCGGCGGCGCGGGACGTCTCGCCGGGACGGTCGTGACCGCCGACGGCTCCCCGGTGCGGGACGCCGCGGTCACCCTCACCGATGTCCGCGGCGAAGTCGTGGCCACCACCCGCAGCGGACGCGAAGGCGGCTATGTGATCACGGAGTTGGTGGCGGGGGAGTACACGCTCGCCGCCAGCGCCCCCGCCTTCCGGCCCGCCGCCCACCCCGTGAGCGTGCAGGCGTCCCGGGAGACCCGGCAGGACATCGAACTGGCCGGCGGCGCCCTGCTGCGCGGCACGGTGCGCGCCGGAGACGGACGGCCGGTGGACGACGCCCGCGTCACCCTGCTCGACGCGGCGGGCAATGTCGTGGACACCATGACCACGGGCCCCGACGGCACATTCCGTTTCGTGGACCTGTCGTCCGGCGAGTACACCGTGATCGCCGCCGGTTACCCGCCGGTGGCGACCGTTCTGCAGGTCGCAGGCGGCGGTCGCACCGAACGTGACCTGCAGCTCGGCCACGAGGACTGACGGGACTGACGGGACTGACGGGGCCGCCAGGGCCGACCCGGGACCCCGTCGGCCCTGTGTGCCCTCGTCGCATACCCCGGTGTTCACCTCGGATTGCGCTGAATGCGCCCGGGAGGCCATCCAGGTGCGACAGGCTGACAGTCACAGGTCGGGGGACTGTGGGGGAGGCGGCCGTGGCCATCGGGGAAAGACCGGTCATCGAAGAGCCGCGGCTGGCGATCCGCCAGGGCTCGGCGTCCTTGTCGTCGCGGCGCAGCTTCCTGGTCGTCGCCGTGCCGCTGCTGGCCGCCGTACTGATCAGTGCGGTCACGCTGGCGGTCTCGGGGAACATCCTGCTTCCCTTCCAGCGGGTCATCACCCTCGAAGGGAAGATGGCCTCCAAGCGGGACTTCTTCGAGGACCCCGAGGTCCAGCGCATCCTGATGAAGCATCACATACGGGTGCACATCACCAGCTCAGGGTCGCGTGAGGTGGCGATCCGGGACATGTCCCAGTACGACTTCGTCTTTCCCTCGGGCCAGCCGGCCGGGGACCTGGTCACCACCGTCCGCGCATCGACGAACCAATACGCCAAGGTGCACCGGCCGTTCGTCAGTCCTATCGTGCTCGCCACCTACCGCGAATACGCCGACACCCTGCGAGACGCCGGGATCGCCACCGCGCAGGGTGATGCAGGACCGGACGGGCCGCTGTACTACGTGCTGGACATGCCGAAGTTCCTCGACCACATCCACCGGCAGGTGCGGTGGAACGACATCGGGATAAAGGACCACGGCATCACCAACGCCAACCGGATCGTCACCCAGAGCCCCGATGTGTGCGGCTCCAATTCGGCAGGCACCTATCTGGCGCTGGTCGCGTTCACCTGGCACGGCAAGGGCGACGAGGTGCCGGACACGGACCCGGAGGCGGACGAGCGGGCGCGGGCGATCAAGCACCTCATGGAGCAGGGGCTGCCGGCCGCCGATGTCTTCCGCACCTACATCTCCCCGGAGGGCAAGGCGATCGCCCCTGTGGTGGTGGCGTACGAGCACCAGTACCTCAGCTACCAGGTGCGCCATCAGGCCGAGTCGCAGAAGCTGGACGGACAGCGGGTGCTGCTGTACCCGTCCAGCCGGTTGGTGACCCAGCCCCAGTTCATCGCGCTCAACGCCGACGGCGACCGGCTCGGTGAACTCATCACCACCGACCCGGAGTTACGCCAACGGGCCATGGAACTCGGCTTCCGCATCCTCGATCCGACGGGCCAGATATCCGGCGACCAGCTGACCGGCTTCCTGCGGGACCGGAACATCCCCGTCCCGTCGATGGAGAGCAACGACACCAGGACCTCGATGCCCCGGCTGCGCCATCTGGAGCGGATGATCTCCATCGTCGGCGACTGCCCCGCCGTCGAACCCCTGCCGGGGCGGCCCTGATGCGCCCGCGCCGCCACCGGGCAAGGCGCGTTGTGGCCCTGTGCCTGGCCGGCCTCTGGCTCGCCGCGGCCACGGCCTGCTCCACGGACCGGCCCGAGAGCGTGACCCTGAGGGTCCTGGCCAGTTCGGAACTTGCCGACATGGGCCCCGTCCTCGACGATCTGCGCCGTGAGACCGGGATCAGGCTGGAGATCGACTACCGGGGCACCGTGGACGCCAGCAACGCCCTCGCCTCCGGAAAGTACCGGCACGATCTCGCCTGGCTCTCCTCCGACCGCTACTTGCGGCTCAAGCAGAAGGAGACCGCGCCGGGTGCCGAGCCGCCGCTCGCGACCGGCATCATGCGCTCGCCCGTCGTCATCGGGATGCGGCCCGCACTGGCCGCACAGCTGCGCCGCAGCGCGAACGACGGCCGGATCTCCTGGGCCGACGCCGCGGACGCGGCGGCCGACGGCACCCTGAAGTTCGCGATGGCCGACCCGCGGCACAGCAACAGCGGACTCGCCGCTCTCGTCGGAGTCGCGACCGCCGCGGCCGGCACGGGCAGCCCGCTGCGCCCCCAGGACGTCTCCTGCGACCGGCTGCGCGGCTTCTTCGCCGGCCACGAGCTCACCGCGGACTCGTCCGACCGCCTGGCCGGCGGCTTCGTACGCCGCCAGGACGAACTGGGCGCCCTGATCACCTATGAATCCGAACTGCTCGCGCTCAACGCGAGCGGCAGGCTGCGCCGGCCGCTGGAGATCGTCTACCCCGACGACGGCATGGTGCTCTCCGATTACCCGGTGCTGTTGCTCGACTCGGCCGAGCGGAACGCGTACGACAGGATGGTGGACTGGCTCAGGAGCGAAACGGTCCAGAAGAGGATCATGGAGCGCACGCGGCGCCGGCCGATCGATCCGGCTGTTCCCCGCACCGCCGGCCTGCGCGAGCCCCTCGGCAACGCCCTGTACTTCCCCGCCGACCAGAAGGTCGTGGACCGGCTGCTCGCCGACTACGGGGATCCGGAGCGGAACAGTCCAGCGCGGGTGGTCTTCCTGCTCGACTTCTCCCGTTCGATGCGCGGCGAGCGCATCGCGCAGCTGCGGGCCACGTTCGACGGGCTCAGCGGGGCGGACGACTCGCGCTCCGGCAAGTTCGTCCGGTTCTACCGGGGCGAGACGCTCACCGTGATGCGCTTCGGCGGCCGGGTGCTGGACGAGCGCAGCGTGACCTACGAGGGGCAGCGCGACCTGGACCGGCTGCGCTCCTTCGTGGCCTCCGACGACTTCGCCGGGTCCACGGCCATCTGGTCCTCCCTCGACCACGCCTACGGTGAAGTGACCTCCCTGGTACGTGAGAAGCGGGAACAGGACATCTCCATCGTGCTCATGACCGACGGTGAGAACAACGCAGGGATGGACCTCGACGCCTTTGTCCGCAGGCACGGCGCGCTGCCCCAGGAGGCACGGGAGGTGCGCACCTACACCGTCCGCTACGGGGAGGCGGACACCAGGGAACTCGATCGAGCGGCACGGGCCACCGGCGGCCGGATGGTCGACGCCACCGCCCAGTCGCTCCTGAGCGCTTTCAAGGAGATACGTGGGTGTGTTCAGTGAGGCGTGGTGGGGCGTCTGGTGGCCCTGGATGCTTCTGTGGCTGCTGACGGTGGCCGGAGCCGTCACGCTGCTGGTCATGGCGGTCATCCGGCTCTCCCGCGGCAGGCGCGGTGGTGGCCAGAACCTCACGTACAGCATCTGTTTCTATCTGCACGACCGGTCCGTCATGGACCACTACCAGATGCGCGGCCACGCGGCGGCGCTGCGCAAGGAGGTGGAGCAGCGGACCATCGACAGCAAGGACGGCACCATCCGCGCCAGTGTCTTCGGGCTGAGCGCGGGCGGCGGCAAGCGTGACAACAGCGAGATCGTCAGCAAGTACATGCAGGTGGCCGAACCCATTTCGGTGATCGGCGTCATCATGGACGTGCTGGAGGAGAAGGGCGTCATCGTCCATGTCGACCTCGTCAACCAGAGCGTACGGCGCAACGCGGCGCTGGTGCGGGGACTTGCGACGCTGCACGGGACCAGGGCGTCGCAGCAGAGCGTACGGCTGCGGGACATCGAGGACTTCGTCCTGATCAGGGGCCGGTTCCGCAAGATCGAGGAATCCCCCGAGACCACGGTTTTCCTCGCACCTTACGGGGACCCCGACGACCCCGCCCGGGGGCCGCGGGTGCGGGTCACCTGCGCGACCGAGGGCCTGCGCAACGAGGTGCCGCGGGGCAACTTCTCGGCCCGGTGCCTCGGCAAGGTCCAGGACTGGAACCCCGACGACGCGATCCTTGAAGTGCAGGCGATGGCGATCTTCCGGTAAGGTCCGCGCGCGACCAGGCCGCCCGAAGGATCACCAATATGACGAACAAGTCGGTTCCGTTCGACGAGTTGGACCGGAAGATCGTGGCCGCCCTGGTCGCGAACGCGCGGACCAGTTTCACCGAGATCGGTGCGGCGATCGGCCTGTCGGCCACCGCCGTCAAACGGCGCGTCGACCGGATGCGCGAGAGCGACATCATCACCGGTTTCACGACGACGGTCCGGCCGGCCGCCCTCGGCTGGCGGACGGAGGCGTATGTCGAGGTGTACTGCGACAGCGCCGCCCCGCCCCGGCGCCTGGCCGAAGTCGTCCGCAACTACCCCGAGATCATGGCCGCGATGACCGTGACCGGCGGCGCCGACGCGCTGCTGCATGTGCGGGCCACCGATGTGGAGCACTTCGAGGAGGTGCTCGAGCGCATCCGGGCCGAGCCGTTCATCCGCAAGACGATCAGCTACATGGTGCTGTCCCACCTGCTCACCGGCAGTCCGGAGGCCGGCGCCGGCCGGGCCGCCACGGCGCCCGGCGGCGACGTATCCGCGCCCGGCCGTTCGGGCTGACCGGAGCCGGCGCAGTCAGCGCAGTTCGCCTTCGAGCAGGCCCATGGTGAACATGTCGTACCACTGGCCTTCGCGCCGGAAGACCTGTCGCAGCCTGCCCTCGTCGACGAAGCCGACCTTCTCGTAGACGCGGTGAGCGGCGTGGTTCTCGGTGACCACGGTCAGTGTGATCTTGTGCAGCCGCATGTCGTCGAAGCCGTAGCGGCATGCCGTCCGCATGGCGTCGGTGGCGTAGCCGCCTCCCCAGGAATCCTTTTCGCCGAGGTAGATGTCGAGCTCGGCGCAGCCCTTCTCCGGTTCCGCGCCGTGCAGTGCGACGAGACCTATGAGCTTGCCGTCGCCGAGCACCTCGATGCCGAACAGCACGTCTGCGTACGTGTTCCGCGCCCGCTCGGTCATCCACTTCTCGACCTGGGCGAGTGACTGCGGGTAGGTGTCGTCCATCCAGCGCATCACATCCGGATCGTGGTTCCAGCGCCAGAGCGCTTCGGCATCCGAAGGCCCCATCGCCCGCAGCTTCACCAGGTCCCCAAGCGCCATGTCGTCCAGCCCTTCGCGTGCATCATGATCGGCATCCGTAAACCCGGTAGTGGTAGCACGGGCCGGACCCCGTGCTCAATCCGATAATCGGTTCACCGGGGCCGCTCGGCGGGTCCCTGAGCCGCACCGGCGAAACGATCCATCGCCGAGGGCCCGTTTCACGCAGCATTCCTGCGCACATGCGCAGGATCTGATTCTTGTCGCAGGTCAGCCCCGCTTTCTACCGTGGATGACGTCCGGGTCGTCCCCGGTCGTACCCCTTGAGCCGTCCCCTGGAAGTGGGAGGAAACACTCGGTGCCAGACAGCCGTCTGTCTCGCGCACGGCGCTATCTCGTGTGCGAGCCCCGGTACTTCGACGTGCAGTACGCCATCAACCCATGGATGAGCGAGAACGTGGAAGTCGATCTCGACCTCGCGCTCTCCCAGTGGAACACCCTCGTGGGCACCTACCGCGAGCTCGGCCACACGGTGGAGACAGTGGAGCCCGAAGCAGGCCTGCCCGACATGGTGTTCGCGGCCAATTCGGTACTCGTCGCCGAGGGCAAGGTGTTCGGCTCCCGCTTCCACGCACCGCAGCGCCGGCCGGAGGAGGCGCTGTACGCCGCGTGGTTCAAGGCCGCCGGCTTCGACGTCCACCAGTCGGAAACGGTCTGCGAAGGCGAGGGCGACCTCGTCCCCGTCGGCGGCCACATCCTGGCCGGCACCGGGTTCCGTACGACCCCCGACGCACACCGAGAGGTGCAGGAGTTCTTCGGCATGCCGACGGTCGGCCTGCAACTGGTGGACCCGTACTTCTACCACCTCGACACCGCGCTGTTCGTCCTCGACGACGAGAACATCGCGTACTACCCGGACGCGTTCTCCCCGGGCAGCCGGGAGGTACTTCAGCGGCTCTTCCCGCAGGCCGTGATCGCCACCCGGGAGGACGCCATGGCCTTCGGCCTCAACTCCGTCTCCGACGGACGGCACGTCCTCGTCGCCCCGCGTGCCGAAGCCCTCATCGAGCAGCTCGTCACCCACGGATACGTACCCGTCCCCGTCGACATGTCCGAGTTCCACAAGGCCGGCGGCGGCATCAAGTGCTGCACTCAGGAGATCCGCGCATGACCCTCACGCCCGTACGCACCGAGCGCTCCTCCGCCGAGCTGATCAGCGCCGAGGACACCGCACTGGCGCACAACTACCACCCGCTGCCCGTGGTCGTCGCCCGCGCCGAGGGCGTCTGGGTCGAGGACGTCGAAGGCCGCCGCTACCTCGACATGCTGGCCGGATACTCGGCACTCAACTTCGGCCACCGCCACCCCGAGCTCATCGCCGCCGCCCACCGCCAGCTCGACGAGGTCACCCTCACCTCGCGTGCCTTCCACAACGACCGGCTCGCCGGCTTCGCCGAGGGCCTCACCCGGCTCACCGGCCTCGACACCGTCCTGCCGATGAACACCGGCGCCGAGGCCGTCGAGAGCGCGATCAAGATCGCGCGCAAATGGGCGTACGAGGTCAAGGGCGTCGCACCCGACCGGGCCACCATCGTCGTCGCGGACGGCAACTTCCACGGCCGGACCACCACCATCGTCGGCTTCTCCAGTGACCCGGTGGCCCGCACCGGCTTCGGCCCGTTCGCGCCCGGCTTCCGTGTGGTCCCTTACAACGACCTGGACGCGATCGAGGCCGCCGTGGACGAGACGACGGCCGCGGTGCTGATCGAGCCCATCCAGGGCGAGGCAGGCGTCATCATCCCCGACGACGGCTATCTGACCGGCGTACGTGAGCTCACCAGCCGTACCGGCTGCCTGTTCATCGCCGACGAGATCCAGTCCGGCCTCGGCCGCACCGGTACCACCCTGGCCGTCGACCACGAATCGGTCCTCCCGGACATGCTGCTGCTCGGAAAGGCGCTCGGCGGCGGCATCGTGCCCGTCTCCGCGGTGGTCGCCCGGCGCGAGGTCATGGCCGTGCTGCGCCCCGGCGAGCACGGCTCCACCTTCGGTGGCAACCCCTTGTCCGCCGCGGTCGGTTCGGCCGTCGTCGACCTGCTCGCGACCGGCGAGTACCAGCGCAGGGCCACCGCCCTCGGCGACGTACTGAGCGAGGGTCTCACCGCCCTGACCGGCAAGGGCGTCGTGGGCTTCCGCTCCCGCGGCCTGTGGGCCGGCGTCGACGTCGACCCGCGGATCGGGACCGGCCGGGAGATCAGCGAGCGCCTGATGCGCGAGGGTGTCCTCGTCAAGGACACCCACGGGTCCACCATCCGGATCGCCCCGCCGCTGACCATCACGCCGGAGGAACTCCGGTCGGCCCTCGCCTCGCTGGAGAAGGTGCTCGGCTAGACGGCGGATTCCGGCGAAGCGACGCCCCTGGCATCACCGCCAGGGGCGAACCGCACAGTTGAGCAGCTGCCCTCCGGTCTACACTCACGCTCTGCGCTTCCGGCGCGCTTGGGCGGTGCGGCCGATGGGAACGGAGACAGCTGTGAAGATCCTGATCAGCGCCGACATGGAAGGCGCCACCGGCGTGACCTGGCCCGCCGACGTACTGCCGGGCACACCGCAGTGGGAGCGCTGCCGGGCCCTGTTCACCTCCGATGTGAACGCGGCGGTTCTCGGCTTCTTCGACGGCGGCGCCGATGAGGTACTCATCAACGAGGCGCACTGGAGCATGCGCAACCTGCTGCTGGAGCAGCTCGACGAGCGCGCCGAGATGCTCACCGGACGCCACAAGACCCTGTCCATGGTCGAGGGCGTGCAGCACGGCGACGTCGACGGCATCGCCTTCGTCGGCTACCACACCGGTGCGGGCACGGAGGGCGTGCTCGCCCACACCTATCTCGCCAACTCCATCACCGGCGTCTGGCTCAACGGCGTCAGGGCGAGCGAGGGCCTGCTCAACGCCCATGTCGTCGCCGAGTGCGGAGTCCCCGTCATTCTGGTCACCGGCGACGACCTGACCTGCGAGGACGCCCTCGGATACGCGCCCGGGGCACACAAGGTCGCCGTCAAGGACCATGTCTCACGGTACGCGGCGGTCTGCCGCACCCCGGCCCGTACGGCAGCCGACATCCGGGCCGCCGCCGCGTCGGCCGCGGCGCTCGCGGTCCGTCACGAGCCGGTCCGGGGCGGGCCGTTCACCGTGGAGCTGGAATTCGATGCCGAGCATCTCGCCGCCGCCGCCACGGTGGTGCCCGGAGTGGAACGCTCGGCCGCCGAGCGGCGCGTCGCGTACACCAGCGGGACGATGTATGAGGGCATTCGCACGTTCAAGGCGGTCACGACGATCGTCTCCGCAGCGGTGGAGGAGCAGTATGGCTGACGTGACGACGACCCCCATCGACAGCCGTGCGCTCGACGAAGTGGTGACCTTCACCTCCGAGCTCATCCGGATCGACACCACCAACCGTGGCGGCGGTGACTGCCGGGAGCGGCCCGCCGCCGAATACGTCGCCGAGCGGCTCGCCGACGCGGGACTCGAACCAGCCCTGCTGGAGCGCACCCCGGGCCGTACGAATGTGGTGGCCCGCATCGAAGGCACCGACCCGTCGGCCGACGCCCTGCTGGTCCACGGCCATCTGGACGTGGTGCCGGCCGAACCCGACGACTGGAGCGTCCACCCGTTCTCCGGCGAGGTCCGGGACGGCGTGGTGTGGGGCCGCGGCGCCGTCGACATGAAGAACATGGACGCGATGGTCCTCGCCGTCGCACGCGCCTGGAAGCGCGCCGGAGTCAAGCCCCGCCGGGACATCGTCATCGCCTACACGGCCGACGAGGAGGCGAGCGCGATCGACGGGTCCGACTTCCTCGCGAGCACGCACGCCGGACTGTTCGACGGCTGCACCGAAGGCATCAGCGAATCCGGAGCGTTCACCTTCCACGCCGGCCCCGGAATGGCTCTCTACCCGATCGCGGCGGGAGAGCGCGGCACCGCCTGGCTGAAGCTCACCGCTCACGGCAGGGCGGGACACGGATCGAAGGTCAACCGCTCCAACGCGGTGACCAGGCTGGCCGAGGCCGTCAGCAGGATCGGCGGGCACGAGTGGCCCGTGCGGCTGGTACCGACCGTGCGGGCCGCCCTGTCCGAGCTGGCCGCACTGCACGGAATCGACGCCGGCGTGGATGCCCCGGATTTCGACGTGGACGCCCTGATGAGCAAGCTCGGCCGGGCCGCCGCGCTCGTCGAGCCCGTCGTACGCAACAGCGCCAACCCGACCATGCTGGACGCCGGCTACAAGCTGAATGTGATCCCCGGCCATGCCACCGCGTACGTCGACGGGAGGACGGTGCCCGGCGGCGAGGACGAGTTCCGCGAGACCATGGACCGCCTCACCGGCCCCGACGTCGAGTGGGAGTACCACCACCAGGAGATCGCCCTTCAGGCGCCCGTCGATTCCCCGACCTTCGCCAAGCTGCGGGCCGCCATCGAACGCTTCGACCCCGACGGCCACGTCGTACCGTTCTGCATGTCGGGCGGTACCGATGCCAAGCAGTTCTCCCGGCTCGGCATCACCGGCTACGGCTTCTCGCCGCTGAAACTGCCGCCCGGCTTCGACTACGCGGCCATGTTCCACGGCGTCGACGAACGCGTCCCGGTCGACGCGCTGCACTTCGGGGTCAACGTCCTCGACCACTATCTGCGGTCCGCATAGGGGGTTCGGCATGGTTCCCACGGGTCCCTACGGAACGTGGCCTTCGCCGATCGACGCGGCCCTCGCGGCCTCGCACGACGGACGCCCCGACGGTCTCGGCACGGTCGGCGACGAAGTGTGGTGGACCGCTCCCCGGCCGGCCGAGGGCGGCCGGCGGGCGCTGATGCGCAGACGGGCCGACGGCACCGAGGAATCGGTTCTCCCCGCGCCGTGGAACGTCCGCAGCCGGGTCATCGAGTACGGCGGCATGTCCTGGGCCGGCGCGCAGCGCGCTCCGGACGGCGGCGGGCCGCTCATCGTCTTCGTCCACTTCCCCGACCAGCGGCTGTACGCCTACGAGCCCGATGTGCCCGGTTCCGAGCCGCGGCCGCTCACGCCCCTGTCCCCGGTGGGCGGCGGGCTGCGCTGGGTCGACCCGCAGCTGCGCGTCGAACAGGGGGAAGTGTGGTGCGTGCTCGAGGAGTTCACCGGCGAGGCACCCACCGACGTACGCCGCGTCGTCGCCGCCGTGCCACTGGACGGCGCGGCCGCCGAGGACCGCGGCGCGGTACGGGAACTGAGCGACGACCGGCACCGGTTCGTCACCGGGCCGCGGATCTCCCCCGACGGGCGGCTGGCGGCCTGGATCGCCTGGGACCACCCGCAGATGCCCTGGGACGGCACGGTCGTCATGATCGGCGACGTGACCGAGGGCGGCCCCTTCGGCGCCGTGCGGCCGGTCGCCGGGGGCATGGACGAGTCCGTCGCCCAGGTCGAGTGGGCCCCGGACGGCTCGCTGCTCTTCGTCTCGGACCGCACCGACTGGTGGGAAGTGCAGCGGATCCGGCTCGACGCATCCGTTCCGGACAGCGGTCCGGGTACGAGCCTGTGCCCCGGCCGCGCCGAGGAGTTCGGCGGGCCGCTGTGGCAGATCGGCCGTCAGTGGTTCCAGCCCCTCGACAACGGGCTGATCGCCGTCATCCATGGAACGGGCACCACCACGCTCGGGATCCTGGACCCGGAGTCCGGTGAACTCGTCGACGCGGCGGGACCGTGGAGCGAGTGGGCCCCCACCCTCGTCGTGCACGGCGACCGGGTGTTCGGTGTCGCCGCCAGCCCGCGCAGCGCGTACGAGATCGTGGAGCTCGACACGTCCACCGGCCGGGCCCGGGTGATCGGCTGCGCGCACGACGACCCCGTGGACCCCGCGTACTACCCCGAGCCGCAGATCCGCACCTTCACCGGCCCGGACAACCGCGAGATCCACGCCCATGTCTATCCGCCGCACAACCCCGACCGGATCGCACCCGACGACGAGCTGCCGCCGTTCGTCGTCTGGGCGCACGGCGGCCCCACCAGCCGGGTGCCGCTCGTCCTCGATCTGGAGATCGCCTACTTCACCTCGCGCGGCATCGGCGTCGCCGAGGTCAACTACGGCGGCTCCACCGGCTACGGCAGGCAGTACCGCAACCGGCTGCGCGAGCAGTGGGGCGTCGTCGACGTCGAGGACTGCGCGGCCGTCGCCGAGTCGCTGGCCGCCGAAGGTACCGCCGACCCGGCCCGCCTGGCGATCCGCGGCGGCAGCGCCGGCGGTTGGACCGCCGCCGCCTCCCTCGCCGCCACCGATGTGTACGCCTGCGGCACGGTCATCTACCCCATCCTCGATCTGCTCGGCTGGGCCACCGGCGAGACACACGACTTCGAGTCGCGGTACCTGGAGTCGCTGGTCGGCCCCTTGTCCCCCAAGACTCCGCATGGGAGGGACCCCCAAGTACCCGCCCGCTACCGTGAACGCTCACCGCTGAACAACGCCGAGCGGATCACCGCGCCCTTCCTGCTGCTGCAGGGCCTGGACGACGTCATCTGCCCGCCCGTGCAGTGCGAGCGCTTCCTCGCCGAGATGGCCGGGCGTGGCATCGCACACGCCTACATCGCCTTCGAGGGCGAGGGACACGGCTTCCGCCTGGCCGACACCATGGTCCGCGCCCTGGAGGCAGAACTGTCGCTGTACGCCCAGACCTTCGGCATCACCCGCCCCGACGTCCCGCAGCTGGAGCTCAAGCAGTGACCCTCACACCGCTCGCACCCCTGCTCCGCCCGGCCCGGCTGAGGCCCGGTGCCCGGGTCGCCGTCGTCGCGCCGAGCGGTCCGGTACCGGGGGAGCGGCTGGACGCCGGACTGGAGATCCTGCGCGGCTGGGACCTGGAGCCGGTGGTGATGCCCCATGTCCGAGAGCAGCACCCGCACTTGTGGTACCTCTCGGCGACGGACCACGACCGGGCCCGGGACCTGACCGAGGCCTGGTGCGACCCGACGGTCTCGGCGGTGATCTGCGCGCGCGGCGGGTACGGCGCCCAGCGCATGGCCGACCTGATCGACTGGGCCGCGATTCGGGCCGCCGGCCCCAAGATCTTCGTCGGCTACAGCGATGTCACCGCCCTGCACGAGGCCTTCGCCGTCCGCATGGGCCTGGCCACCCTGCACGGACCCATGGTCGGCGCCGTGACCTTCCTCAAGGATCTCGCCACCCAGGAATCGCTGCGGGCCACGCTGTTCGCACCCGAATCGGTCCGCACTCTCGGCCTCGACACGGCGCGCACGATGGCGCCGGGCAGGGCCCGGGGCATCACGCTCGGCGGCTGCGTCAGCCTGCTCGCCGCGGACCTGGGCACCCCTGCGGCCCGGCCGTCCGCCCGCGGCGGGCTGCTGCTCATCGAGGACGTGGGGGAGGAGGACTACCGCCTGGACCGCATCCTCACCCAACTCCTGCGCTCCGGCTGGCTGGACGGTGTCGCCGGCATCGCCCTCGGGTCATGGGCGGAGTGCGGGCCCTACGAGCAGGTACGTGCGGTACTGCTCGACCGGCTCGGGGGACTCGGTGTCCCCGTGATCGAGGAACTGGGCTTCGGACACTGCGAGAGCACGCTGACCATGCCACTGGGCGTCGGGGCGGTGCTGGACGCGGAGGCGCGGACCCTGACGCTGGACGAGCCGGCCCTGCGCTGAGGTGGCGCACGGGCCGGTTCCGGTGCCGGCGGCTGCGGGCCGGCCCGGATCCCCCGCTGTGGGTGCACTTCGATCTCGTGCCGCACCGGCGTGGTGCGGGCTGCCCGCACACCGCGATCGCCGTGGAGGCGGCCGGTCCTTGACGCGGGACGAGACGTGCACGCTCGCCGGCGGCCCGGATCTCCTGGTGCCGGCCGCGGGCGGGCCGGTCAGCGGGCGAGCGCCGCGTACCCCGGCCGTACCACCTCGCGGATCAGCCGCTGCCGTTCCGGCAGGGGCAGGAACGCCGACTCGATCGCCGCGACCGTGAACTCCTCGAAGACCTCGGGGCCGTACCCGAAGGCGTCCACCATGTGCTGGAACTCCTGGCTCATCGTGGTGCCGGAGACCAGGCGGTTGTCCGTGTTGAGCGTGATGCGGAAGCCGAGGCGGCGCAGCAGATCGATCGGGTGCGTTGCGTAGTCCTTGGCCGCGCCCGTCTGGAGGTTGGAGGTCGGGCAGACCTCCAGCGCGATGCCGTTGTCGCGGACGTACGAGGCGAGGTGTCCGAGCCGTGCCGTGCCGTCGTCATGCACCGTGATGTCGTCGGTGATGCGCACGCCGTGCCCGATCCGCTCGGCGCCGCAGATCTGCACGGCCTCGTGGATGGACTCGGCGCCGACCGCCTCGCCGGCGTGGATCGTGAAGTGGCAGTTGTGCCGCTTCAGATGCTGGAAGGCCGGCAGATGGCGGGCCGGCGGGTTGCCGATCTCGCCTCCCGCGATGTCGAATCCGGCGACCCCGCGCTCACGGTGGGCCACGGTCAACTCGGCTATCTCCAGGGAGCGTTCGGTGTGCCGCATGCCCGTGAGCAGCGCCCGGACCGTGATCCGTCCCCCGGCGCGGCGCTCGCCCTCGCGGAAGCCCGCGTTGACCGCGTCCACGACCTCGTCGAGGGTCAGCCCGCGCTCCTGGTGCTGCTCGGGCGCGTACCGCACCTCGGCGTACACGACACCGTCCGCCGCCAGGTCCTCGGCGCACTCCGCCGCGATGCGCTCCAGCGCCTCGCGGGTCTGCATCACCGCGCAGGTGTGGGCGAAGGTCTCCAGGTAACGCTCCAGCGAGCCGGAGTCCGCGGCGTCCCGGAACCAGACCGCGAGCGCGGCGGGGTCCTCGGTGGGCAGATCGCGGTAGCCGCACTCGCGGGCCAGCTCGATGATCGTGGCCGGACGCAGTCCACCGTCGAGGTGGTCATGAAGGACGGCCTTGGGCGCGCGAAGGATGTCAGACAAGTGCATCCCGGGAGTGTACGGCACGGGGCGGCGGGAGACGCACCGCGCGGGCCGGGCAACGACCGTGCCGGCCCGCGCTCTCTCAGTTCGACTGGAGCACCGGCAGTGCCGGTGCTCCCGTCGGGAGCATGTGCTTCGCCGCCAGGATCGGGGTGTCGCCCACCCGGACCACCTGTGTGACCAGTACCGCCGGGGTGTCCGCCGGCCGGTCCAGCAGGTCGCCGCGGCGCCTGCCCAGGAGGGTCGCGCTCACCGCGCTGTGGGCGGTCAGGGCCACGCCCTTCGAGGAAGCCGTCAGGACCGACAGCATCGACACCGGCGCGTCCTGCGCCGCCTCCAGGGCCTGCGCGAAGGCCGGGTGCCTGGCCTGCAGTGTCGCGTCCTGCGCCGCCCACTCGTGGCTGAGTGCCGTCGCCGCATCCTCGCCGACCAGCAATGATTCCCAGAAACGCAGCTCCGCCCGGGCCGGGGCCAGCAGGTGCTGCGTGGTGAAGTCGGTCGGCTCCTCCATCGCGCGCAGCAGCGGCCGCACCCGCAGCGGCGATCCCGAGGACAGCAGTTCCTCCAGCGGCTGGATGTGCTCGTAGCCGCGCCGCGGCGGCCGGTCGCTGACGGTCCGGCCCACGCCCCGGCGCACCGAGAGCAGTCCGTCCTCCTGGAGCAGCAGCAGCGCCTCGCGCAGGGCCGGCCGGCCGACCCCCAGCTCGGCGGCGAGCCGGGGCTCCGACGGCAGCGTCGATCCGGGCGGATAGGTGCCGTCGTGGATGGCGTCCGCGATCCGCTCGTACAGGACGACGACCGGTCTGCGTTGCTGCCCGCTGGCTGCCACTGATCCTCCTCGGCTCATGTGTCGACAGCAAACCTAACTTGTCTGACAAGGACGAGGGTGCAGCGCACGACCCCTTCGACTCACCCGTTCGGCCCGCCTGCGACGGTCATGCGACCGGGAACTCGCCATCCTGGTCGCATGACCGCCAAGAAAGCACCATCGGGCAGCGCGAGGAGAAGCGGCACGCGTGAGTGGCTCACGCCCTCCAGGATCGCCGTGATCGTGCTCACGGCCCTGGCGATCGTCTTCATCTTCGAGAACACCGACCAGGTCGAGATCCGGCTACTGGTCCCCCTCGTCACCATGCCGCTCTATCTGGCCCTGCTCGCGATGTTCGTGATCGGGGCCCTGTGCGGCGGCCTCTTCTTCCGGTGGCGGGAGCGGTGAGCGGATCTGCGGCTCGCGTACGGCGCCGATAGCCTGATCAGGTGTCCGAGACCTCGTCCGCTGTCCCTTTCGCCGCCACCGGCGCACGCGTCGGCATACGCCCCTTCACCTACGACGACGGCGAGGAGTTCACCGCCCTCGCGCGGCAGAGCACGCAGCACCACCACCCCTGGCTGTTCCCGCCGCTGACCGCCGAGGCCTATACCGCCTACGCCCAGCGGCTGATCGAGCGCCCGTCCAGCGCCGGTTTCCTCGTCTGCGAACGCCCGTCGGGCCGGATGGCCGGCTTCATCACCATCAACAACATCGTCCTCGGGGCGTTCCAGTGCGGGGCGGTCGGTTACGGGGCCTTTGCGCACGCGGCCGGCCGCGGACTGATGCGGGAGGGCCTCGGGCTGCTCATCGGCCACGCCTTCGGTCCGCTCGGACTGCACCGCCTGGAGGCCAACATCCAGCCCGGCAATGCCGCTTCCCTGGGGCTCGTACGCAGCGCGGGCTTCCGGCTCGAAGGCTTCTCGCCCGACTTCCTCTACATCGACGGTGCCTGGCGTGATCACGAACGCTGGGCCATCACCCGCGAGATGACGCGATGACCTCACAGGTCGCGGCGGCGGACGGCGGCCATGGCGATGATGGCTGCGGCGAGTGGCCAGGCCGCGTACACGATCCACGAACCGCCGATGGTCGCCGGGCATGTCCGGGACCCCCGACATCGACGTTGTGGCAGAGGCCGGAACCGGCGCGGAAGCGGTCCAGCTGGTCCGGGACGCCGAGCCCGACGTGGCGGTGACGGACATCCGCATGCCCGGCATGGACGGCACCGAGGCCACAGGGCTGATCACGTCGGGCCCTGGGGAGACGCGACCTCGCCGCCGCCACCGTGCGGTCCCTCGACGCACCCGAACTCGACGGCTTCTGGGTGCATCTGGACGCGGATGTGCTCGACCCCTCCGTGATGCCTGCCGTCGACAGCCCCGACCCGGACGGGCTGCTTCCGGACGAACTGACCGCGCTGCTCAAGGTGTTGGTCCACTCCGAGCGGTGCGTCGGCCTCAACGTCACCATCTATGACCCCGATCTCGACCCCGACGGCAGCGCGGGGGCTTTGCTCGCCGATCTGATCGTGGCGGCCTTTGCCGAAGACTGACGCACGGAACCCCTGGTCAGTGCGGCCTCCACCGTGTTCCATGGTCGCGGTGGGCGCCGGCCGACAGGAGCCGCCGGCGGCCGTGCGAGCGAAGCGAGGTTGACTTGGCCACCACTGTGCGCCGTGCTGTACTGACCCTGCCCGCAGCCCCGTTGGGCGCGCCGAACCCACTGCCGGCGCTGCGTCCGCTCGACGAAATGCACGTCATCGACGAGCGGAGCAAACAGGACCTGCCGAGGGACATGGCACGCCAGATCGGGTACCAGCCGCTGCGTGCGCTGCTGCCGGTGCCGGTGCTCGACGGGTACGGGCGCGAGCGCACCCCGACGGATCTCGACACCATCGTGATCGAGAACGAGAGGCTGCGGGTCACCGTGCTGCCCGGTCTCGGTGGCCGTGTCCACTCGCTGCACCACAAGCCGACCGACCGCGAACTGCTCTACCGCAACCCCGTCCTCCAGCCCGCCGACTTCGCCCTCAACGGCGCGTGGTACTCCGGCGGGATCGAGTGGAACATCGGGGCCACCGGGCACACCACGCTGTCCTGCGCCCCACTGCACGCAGCGGTCGTGCCCGCGCCCGACGGCGGTCGGATGGTGCGGCTGTGGGAGTGGGAGCGGCTGAGAGACCTGCCCTTCCAGGTCGATCTGTGGCTGCCCGCCGACTCCGACTTCCTCCACGTCGGCGTACGGATACGCAATCCGCACGATCGGCCCGCGCCCGTCTACTGGTGGTCCAACATCGCCGTCGAGGAGCACGCGACGACCCGCGTGCTCGCACCGGCCGACGAGGCCTGGCACTTCGGCTACGAGCGCAGCCTGCGCCGCGTGCCGGTGCCGGAATACAACGGCGCGGACCGCACCTACCCGCTGCGCAGCGAGTACCCGGCGGACTACTTCTACGAAGTGCCCGAGCACGCCCGCAAGTGGATCGCCTCGCTGGACGGCGCGGGAGCCGGTCTCGTGCAGACGTCGACCGATGTGCTGCGCGGCCGCAAGCTCTTCCTGTGGGGATCGATGCGCGGCGGGCGGCGCTGGCAGCAGTGGCTGACCGAGCCGGGCACGGTCGGGTACGCCGAGATCCAGGCCGGACTCGCCCGCACCCAGCTCGAGCATGTGCGCCTGGAAGCGGAAGGCGAGTTCAGCTGGCTGGAGTCGTACGGGCCGCTGGCCGCAGACCCCGCGGCCGTGCACGGCGACGACTGGGACGCGGCCCGCGCTGCGGTCGAGGCGCGGCTGTCCGAGGTGCTGCCGCGCGCGGACGTGGATGCCGCGTACGAGGCGTGGCGGCCGTACGCGGACACCGAACCGGGGGAGCGGCTCGCGACCGGTTCCGGATGGGGCGCGCTCGAGGTGCTGCGTGCCGGGTACAAGCTGCCTGGTACCCCGTTCGACGAGTCGACGCTCGGTGAGGAGCAAGCACCCTGGCGGGAGTTGCTGAGTACCGGCGTCATGCCCGCCCCGCCGGGCGCCACCCCGCCGGGACCCTCGCTCGTCGCCCCGCACTGGCGCGACATGCTCGAGACCGCGCCCGCCGAACCGCTGACCGAGTATCACCTCGGCATCGCCCAGTGGCACGGGGGCGACCTGGCCCAGGCCGTCCGCAGCTGGGAACGCGGCCTCGCCGCCTCTGTCTCGGGCCCGGCCACCCGGCCCGAGGCAGCTCCGTCCCGCTGGCCGATGCTGCGCTGCCTGGCAGTCGCGGACCAGGAGGGCGGCCACGCGGCCCGGGCGGCCGAACGGTACGAAGAGGCCTTTGACGACCTGTGCGCGCAGCGCCGCGACGACGGCGAGGCATGGACCGCGGCGACGGCGGCGCTCGGCAGGGAGGCCGTCGAGGCCCTGCTGGCCGCGGACCGGGTCGCCTCGGCCCGCGCCGTCTGGGACCGTCTGCTGCCCACGGTGCGCGCCCGTGGCCGCTTCCGCCTGCTCGACGCCCGCCTGCTCATCGCCGAGGGCCGCCCGGACGCGGCGCGCGCGGTCTTCGACGAGGGCTTCGAGGTGGCGGACCTGCGCGAGGGCGCGGAGATCCTGGAGGAGGTCTGGCGCTCACTGACGGACGACCCGCTCCCGGACGCGTACGACTACCGGATGCGGCCCCTGGGCTGAGTCGGGCGCGTGCCGGGGCCGGCTGCCCCGGCACGAACCTGTCCTGCGGACGGGCGTACTGTGGGTATCAGGTTGCGGCCCACCGGCGTTGCCACCGGGCCCGCGGCGATTGTCGCGCCGAGCGCGGTGAGTGTGGCGTACGCGCGTACGACTACCGGTGCGGCTCCAGGGCTGAGTCGGGCGTGTGCCGGGGCCGGCTGCTCCGGCACGAACCCGTCCCCCGGACGAGCGTGCTGCCGGTGCTGCGGGTTGCGGGCGGGCGCGGTCAGGCCGCGGTGCCCTCGTCTCCGCGCAGGGTAGGGCGGTACGGGCGTGGTGCCGGCGGGGGCGTGACGAGCCTGTGACGTTGGCGCGGGCGCGAGCGTCTGTCGGGCGCTCGGCGAGCACCGCGGTGCCGGCGGCCCGCGGCATGCTCGGCCGTCAGGCCGCCGGTTTGCGGTCGACGTACTCGAAGACCGCGCCGTCCGGGTGCACCGCGATCAGATTGCGGCCCACCGGCGTTGCCACCGGGCCCGCGACGATCGTCGCGCCGACCGCGGTGAGCGTGGCGTACGCGTCGTCCACGTCCTTGACCGCGATGGTCGCCGACACCTTGCGCAGGACCTCCAGCTCCGACTCCGGTCCGCTCATCAACAGGAAACAGCCGACCGCCGCCACCGACACCCCGCCGCGCTCGAAGCGCAACGGGGGCGCGCCGGTGAGGCGTTCGTAGAAGGCCACCGATGCCTCCAGATCGTCGACGCAGATACGGAGGGTGGTTCCCAGAATCTCCATACGGGCGAGCCTAGTTCGTGCGCACGACGGACGGCACCGGTTGTCGCGCACCGGGCGCCGGTCACACCCGGCACAGCACCTCGCCGTGCGGGACCATGAACCACGCGTCCTCGTCCGCGCCCCACGCACGCCAGGCGTCCGCGACGGCCGACAGCCTCTCCCGCGTGGTGTGGCCCCCCTCGACCGCAAGTCTCGCGTACACCGAGGCGACCGTGCGGTCCGCCCACAGACCGCTCCACCACGCGCGGTCCGCGGGGGTGGCGAAGCACCAGGCAGCGGCCGACGGGGTGATGTCGGTGAAGCCCGCGCCACGGGCCCAGGACAGCAGCCGGCGCCCGGCATCAGGCTCGCCGCCGTTCGCGCGGGCCACCCGTCCGTACAGCTCCTGCCACTCGGTGAGCGCCGGGAGTTCGGGGAACCAGGTGAACGCCCCGTAGTCGCTCTCGCGTGCCGCGACGACACCGCCGGGGCGGCAGACCCGCCGCATCTCACGCAGAGCCTGCACCGGGTCGCCGACATGCTGCAGCACCTGGTGCGCGTGGACGACGTCGAACGAGTCGTCGGGAAAGTCCAGCGCGTGGACGTCCGCGACAGCGAAGTGGACATTGTCCAGGCCTCGTTCGGCGGCATGGGCGCGGGCCTGGTGCAGTACGCCCTCGGCGGCGTCGACCGCAGTGACCCGGCCCGGCGCGACCAGGGCGGCCAGGTCGGCGGTGATCGTGCCGGGGCCGCAGCCGACGTCCAGCACGTCCAGGCCGGGGCGGAGCTCGCCGAGCAGATAGGCCGCGGAGTTCTCGGCGGTGCGCCAGGTGTGCGAGCGCAGTACCGACTCGTGGTGGCCGTGGGTGTAGACGGCGGTCTCTTCGGGCAAGGCCGGACTCCTTCTGCTGATGCTCCTTCAGCGGGTACGGCCAACGCTACGCGCACATCTCGTACCGCGAGACTTCTGTCTTGCGATACGGACACCGCCTGCCGTACGGGAGCCACACTCCATGTCGGCCTCGGCGACCGGCACCCCCGTGTCCGGCCGCCGAGGCGCGGTGAGCCGACCCGTGCCTTCGGTGCCTCGCGGCCGGGCCGACGGCACCGGACTCGTGCCGCGACGGCACCCGCCCGCCGCAACCTGCACCCGACACCGCGGGTCTGCGTGCGTTCATGGTGGAGGAGGCACCAGGAGTCCGTCGATCCGATTTTTCCAGCCGCCGCGGGGACTACAGGAGGGTCTGCGGACGGTAGACCGTGAGCGCCGCCACCTTCTTGTCGACCACCAACTCGCCCGAGATTTTGGTGACTTCACCGTCGTACGCCAGCGGTGTCCCGTCCGCGATCCCGGTGATGCGCAGGCGGTGCACGGGCCGCGCGGCATGAACCGGCGAGCGGCTCAGCGGCCCGGCCAGGGCCGCGGCCAGCAGCCGCAGACCGGGGAGACGGCCCGCGTGCACCACCCGGACGTCCAGCAGTCCGTCGGCCAGATTCTCCCGGTGACCGGGTGTCGGTCCGACCCCCCGGTACATGCAGTTCCCCGCGAACAGCAGCCACATCGGGCGCCTTTGGCCGTGCACGTCGACCTCCAGCGGGTGCTCACCCCGCAGGACGCGCGTCGCGGCCAGCACGCCGGCCGGCCAGCTGCCGATCCGTGCTTCCCAGCGTTCGCGGATGCGGACCAGCTCCGGATAGACGCCCAGGCTCAGGGTGTTGAGGAAATGACCGGACCGGGCACCGCCGTCCGGGCCGGGCGTGAAACGCCCGAGGTCGACCCGGACGGCGTCGCCCTCCGCGAGAGCCCGGCAGGTGTCCTGGACCGACTCGATGCCCAGGTCATAGGCGAAGTGATTGAACGTGCCGCCGGGGAAGACGGCGAGCGGGAGACCGTGGGCCGTGGCCACCGTCGCCGCGAGGTTGACCGTCCCGTCACCGCCGACGACGCCGAGGGCCCGTGCGTGACCCGCCGCGCTCTCCAGCGCACTCGTCAGCTCCTCGGGCGCGCACTCCACGACCTCGGCGAGCGGGAGTGCGTCGCGCACGGCATCCGCGGCGTCGGCCGTGCCGGACCGCGGGTTGACCACGACCACGAGACCGTCCCCGTCCGGCAGCGCGGGCGCCACCGCCGCCGAAGGGCTGGGCGGGGGCAGTTGCGACCTCGTCGGCACCAGCCCACGGACCGCGAACGCGGCACCCACGCCCAGCGCGGCGCCGACGAGCACATCGCTCGGATAGTGCACACCCGTGTAGACCCGGGAGAAGGCGACCGAGGCGGCCACGGGCGCGACCGCCGCGCCCCAGCCCTTGGACTCCATCGCGACCCCGGTCGCGAACGCCGCAGCCGACGCCGCATGCCCGGAGGGGAACGACGTGGTGAACGGCTGCCGCTTCAACTGCCGTATCACCGGCACCGCGTCCAGCAGCGGCCGCGACCTGCGCACGCTCCGCTTGGCGACCGTGTTGATGACGGCCGACGCCAGCGCGAGCGAAGCGACGCCTCGCACGGCCGCCCGCCGCGAGCGGGCACCGCGTCCGAGCGTGGCGATGGCAGCGGCCGTGCCGAACCAGAGCACCCCGTGGTTGGCGCTACGGCTCAGCCGCGGCAGCACGGGCTCGGAGCCGGGCCACTTCCGCGCGTGCACGGAATGCAGGACCTGCCGGTCCCAGCCACTGAGGAGCGCGCGGATGTGCCGCCGTAGGTTCGGGGTCGTGGTCGCCGCATGAGGGTGGGTCATGCATCGCGGGTACCCCGAGGGACCGCTCGCCACGCCGGACAGCCGCGCGACCGCGGGCGGGCCGGGGCTCGCGCTCGCGTCACAGCGGGACCGGCGGGCGCCGGGCGCGGCTGTCCGGGGGAGGGGGAGCCCTGTCTCCGGGGCCGGGGCGCCCCGGTCCGGGAGCATGCGCTGCCGGGGGCCGCTCAGGCGGGGGCGTCCGTGCGCGCCGGGCCCGGTGGCACCCGGACCCGTACCGCTTCGGACCACGGCGCGGCTCCCGGCGCGCACCTTCCGGTCCGTCTTCCCGGCCCGCGGAACGTGCCCGGCGCGCCCACGTGTAGCCCGGTCGGGTGGGGGCAGCGGCCCCGGTACGTCAGGGGGCGGGGCGGTGCAGGGCGTTCCCGCGGGGCGAGGTGGCGCAAACCTTCGTATAAAGGGCTCGTGGGCCGGCCTCGGCCCACAAGCGAGCGCGGTGGAGGTGACGGCATGCAGCGCACGGCTCCGGAAGGGCGCGGCCCCGTCCGATACGGGCCGCATGCTCCCGAACCCGGCCTGCCCGTACCGGACGAACTCGGTGCCGTGCTCTCGGCAGCCGCCGGACTCGTCGGGCCCGAGCCAACGGGCGGCGGGCCCGTGCTTCGGGAGGCGGCCGTCGGCTACTGGTGGCGCCGCGGACTGCACAGCCGGGCGAGCGACATCGTCGCCGCATCCGGAGCGCAGCCCCTCCTGTTCGCGCTGCTCGGCGCGTACGCCGGGGACGTGCTGATGCCCCGCCCCTGCCCCGCCTGGTGGACTCCGCAGGTCCGGCTGCTGGGGCGGCCCGCCTACCATGTGCCGACCCCGGCGGAGTGCGGCGGCGTACCGGACCCGTTCGCACTGCTGGAGACCGTACGCAGGGTGCGTGCCGAGGGTGGCAGACCCCGGCTGCTCCTGATCTCCGTCGCCGACGACCCGACCGCCACCGTCGCCCCGCCGGAGACCGTGCGCGAGGCGTGCGAGGCCGCCGTCGGCGAAGGGCTGCACATCATCAGCGACGAGACCTGGCGCGACACCCTGCACCGGCGGCACGACACGGTGCTGGTCAGCCCCGCCGAGATGTGCCCCGACGACGTCACCGTCCTCAGCGACCTCGCGGGCGCACTCGCCCCCGCCGCCTGGCCCGTGGCCGTCGCCCGCTTCCCGGCCACCGGTGCGGGCGCCGCCCGGCGGGCGCGGACCCTCGACATCCTCAACGCCCTCGGCGCGGTGGTGGCGGCCCCGATCGCCGCTGCCGCCGCGCACGCACTCGACGAACCCCCTGTCGTGGCCGACCGGGCCGAGAAGGCCGCCGCGCTGCACGGGCACGTGGCGGCCGCCGCGCACCGCGCGGTGCTCGTGTCCGGCGCGCTCGCCAGGCCGCCGCAGGCCGGCTGCCACCTCTACGCCGACCTCGGCCCGCTGCGCGCCCGCCTCGCCGAGCGTGGCGTCACCGACTCCATGGAACTCGAGGACCATCTCACCGACCGGCTCCAGGCACCCGCACCCGGCGGTCACCGGTTCGGCGACGAACTGGGGGCACTGCGGGTGCGGTTGTCCACCGGTCCGCTGCTGGGGGAGACCGAAGAGCAGCGGTTGGAGTCACTCGCCGCGCCGCAGCCCCTGGAACTGCCCCATGTCGCCGAGGCGTTGAGGAAATTCGCCTCGGCCTTCGACGAACTGCGCTGAAACGAGGCCTCGGCGCCCCGGACCTGCCGGACGTGCTGAAACCAACTGCGTGGAAAAGAAAAGCCGTTGATCGGAGACCCGGATGACGGAACAGACGGAGCGGACCGAACAGCAGCCCGAACAGCAGCCCGAGCAGCAGACGCAGCAGCGTCGGACAGCGAAAGCGAACTCCCACCCACGCACCACGACCACCCGCCGCCTCGGCGAGCGCCGCAGTTGGCCCCCGTCCTTCGCCGACCGGCTGACCGCCCCGCTTCCCGGCGTGCGCGCCATGGCACGGCTCGCCCGCGAGGGCGCCGTCCGCCCCGGGCCCGACGGTCTGTACGACATTCCGCTGCTGCCGTTCGAACCGGGTCCCCTGCCCGACGTGGACGCTGCCACCGTCGCCCTCACCTGGGCCGGGCACGCCAGCTGGGTGGTGCGCATCGGCGGGCTCACCGTGCTCACCGACCCCGTCTGGTCCCGCCGTATCCTCGGCACACCGGCCAGGATCACCCCGGTCGGCGTCCGCTGGGACGATCTGCCGCCCGTCGACGCGGTCGTCATCAGCCACAATCACTTCGACCATCTGGACGCGCCCACCCTCAAACGGCTGCCGCGCCACACCCCGTTCTTCGTCCCCGCGGGCCTGGGCCGCTGGTTCCGGCGCCGCCGGTTCGCCAGGGTGACCGAACTGGACTGGTGGGAGGGTGCGGAGCTGGGCGGCGTACGGTTCGACTTCGTACCGGCGCACCACTGGTCCAAGCGGACCCTCACCGACACCTGCCGCTCGCTGTGGGGCGGCTGGGTGCTCACCGACGAGGGCGGGCAGTCGGTGTACTTCGCCGGAGACACCGGATACGGGCACTGGTTCAAGGAGATCGGCCGCCGCCACCCCGATCTCGATCTGGCGCTGCTGCCGATCGGCGCGTACGCCCCGCGCTGGTGGCTCCGCGATGTGCACACCGACCCGGAGGAGGCCGTGTGCGCCTTCGACGACCTCGGGGCGCGGATCATGGTCCCGATGCACTGGGCGACATTCGTACTTTCCTCGGAGCCGGTGCTGGAACCGCTGCTGCGGCTGCGGGCCGCGTGGGAGCGCACCGGCCGCCCGCACGAGCAGCTGTGGGACCTGCCGGTCGGGGCCTCGCGCGTGCTGACCGCAGGCTGACCGCACCGGGAGGTGGCCGGCGGTGCACCCGACCGTGGCCGCCGGAGCCGCGGCCATGTCGCGCGAATCGCGGCCGCTCAGGCGTGCTGTCCGCCCGCCCATCCCCGCCGCAGCCGGCGCCACAGCGCCGGCGCTCCGCTGATCACCACCGTCAGTGCCACCGCCGCGAGCACGCCCTGCCACGGCTCCGCGAAGAGCGAGCCGCCCACAATGCCGATCAACCCGTACGTCGCCGCCCACGCGAGGCACGCCGGGAGGTCCCCGCGTATGAAGCGCCGCATCGGCATCGTGGCCAGCAGACAGGCCAGCATCACGGGAATCCGGCCGGCCGGCACCAGCCGCGAGAGCACCAGCACCAGCACCCCGTGCTCATCGAGCTTGCGCTGGGCCTGGTCGAGCCGGTCCGGTGCGGCACGCTCGCTCAGGGCGGCCAGCCCGCGCGAACCGTTCTTCGACCGCAGGCCGCGCTGCCCGAGCCAGTACAGGGCGACATCACCGAGGAACGCGGCGAGCGAGGCCACGAGGAACACGAACAGCAGCGCCGGCGGGGCCGTGTGATGGAAGGCAACCACGGCCGCCGAGCTGACCACCGCCCCGGTCGGCACCACGGGCACCAGCGCTCCCACGAAAACCAGCAGGAACAGCGACGGATAGCCCACGGCCTGCTGCGTCGACTCCGGGGGCAGCCGCCGCACCACTTCCGAAAGCTGCCCGAGCGCCTCGGTGAGCTGCGCTCTCACTGTGTGGCCCCCGGCCTGACCCGTTCGCCGTGGCCGAGCCTGTGCACCGTCACCTTCGGCGCCAGCCGCGCCGCCTTGCGCGCGAACTCGTCACCGGGGGCGTAGAACTCGTGCGGGCGGATCGCGTCCATCCCGATCGGCCAGTACGTGCCGTAGTGCACGGGTACGGCCGCGCGCGGCGCGAGCGCGGCAAGCGCCTGGGCGGCCCGGCCCGCGTCCAGATGCCCGTGTCCCAGATAGGGCCCCCAGCCGCCGACCGGCAGCAGCGCCACATCGACCGGTCCGACCTCGTCGGCCATCGAGTCGAACAGGCCTGTGTCCCCCGCGAAGTACGTGCGCTCCTCACCGCTGACGACATAGCCGAGCGCCGGCGACCGGTGCGGGCCGAGCGGCAGGCGGCGCCCGTCGTGCGCGGCCGGTACGGCCCGTACCACCAGCTCCTCCACCCGCACCTCGTCGCCCGGGGTGACCTCGGTGATCGGCAGCCCGGCCCCGGCGGCGAGCCGCCGCAGCGCCGGTACAGAGCGTGCCGCGCCGCACGGCACGATCAGACGCGTGCCGGGCGCGAGAAGGGCCAGCGAGGCGAGATGGAGGTGGTCGGAGTGCAGATGGGAGACGAGGACGGCCGAGGCGACCCTGGCCTCGACGGGTGGTAGTTTCCCGCGCCGTCTGCGCAGATGTGCCAGCCGCCGTACGAACAGCGGGTCGGTGAGCACCCGGACGCCGGAATCCTCGATCGTGCAAGTGGCATGCCCCCACCAGGTGACCTCGACCGGCACGTGATGCCTCCCTCGGTTCCCGCTCCCCGTACGTTCCTGCTCAGTATTCTCCGCCCGCGGGGACCCATGCCGGTCCGTCCGGCGACCGGGGCCAGGGCCGACGGCCGTACCCGCGCAGCACCGCCGATCCTCACGCCCCCGCCTCGCCCCAGGTCACCCGGACGGCTCCCCAGGGCGCGCGGGCCGTGTTGTGCCAGGCTGGAGGCCGAAGGGCGGGTGCCCCGGGGCGACGGCGAGGTGAGGCGGCGTGGGCGACGGTCGGTGGCGGGCCGGCGGGCGGGCCCTGTTCCGCGTGATCGCGGTGTGGGCCGTGTCGACGCTGACGATGCTCACGCTTGCCGGGCTGCTGCCCGAGTTCCAGCTGCAGTCCGACGACGGCGACAGTTTCACCAGGACCGCCCTCACCGCAGCCTGGGGCGCGGGAGTCTTCGGACTGCTGACCGCGCTCGTGTGGCCCGTCGTCGTACGCGCCCTGCTGCTCGTACCGGCCCTGATACTGGGCCTGTTGGTCTTCTTCCTCAACGGCTCGCTGCTGCTCATCGCGCTCTGGCTGACCCCGGATGGGCGCGGGGCCGCCGATCCCGAGACTGCCGTGGTCGTCGCCGCCGTCATGTCCGCGGTCGCCTCCGCGACCTCCACCGCACTCGCCGTCCGGGACGACAACGCCTACCGGCGCAGACTCTCGCGGCTCGCCGACCGCCGCAGACGCAGACGGGGTGACGACGGAGGGCGCTCGGGCCCGCCCGGCACCGTGTTCCTGCAGCTCGACGGCGTCGGCCACGACGTGCTGCGGCACGCCGCCGACCGTGGGGTGATGCCGACCGTCGCCTCCTGGGTCGGCGCCACCCACCGGCTCACCCCCTGGCGCACCGACTGGTCGAGCCAGACCGGCTCCAGCCAGCTCGGCATCCTGCACGGCTCCAACCACGATGTCCCCGCGTTCCGCTGGTACGAGAAGGAGCGAGGCCGCGTGGTCGTCAGCAACCGGCCGTCCTCCGCGGTCGAACTGCAGCGGCGCGCCATCGAGCGGACCGGGGACGGGGGGCTGCTCACCGTGGACGGTGCGAGCCGCGGCAATCTCTTCAGCGGCGGAGCGGACCAGCTCGCCCTGGTGCTGTCCATGGCGGCACGGCGCGGGCGGGCCAATCGCTCGCGGGCGGGCTACTTCGCGTACTTCTCCGACCCGGCCAACGCGGTCCGTACCGCGATGTCCTTCGTCGCCGAAGTCGGCCGTGAGATCGGCCAGTCGACCCGGGCGCGCCTGCGCGGCGACCGTCCGCGGGTCGGGCGCGGCGGGCTCTACCCGTTCATCAGGGCGTTCGCGACCGTTGTCGAGCGCGATGTGGTGGTCGCCGCGGTGATCGGTGACATGCTCGCCGGGCGCACCGCCGTCTACGCCGACCTGGTCGCCTACGACGAGGTGGCGCACCACTCCGGGCCGCACAGCAAGGACGCGGAACGCGTGCTGGAACGACTTGACCGCTCCCTCGCGCTGATCGCCAAGGTCGCCGAACACGCCCCGCGTACCTACCGGATCGTGCTGCTGTCGGACCACGGCCAGAGCCCGGGAGAGACCTTCGCGGGCGCGTACGGGCTCACGCTGAAGGATCTCGTACGCGCGGGTTGCGGCCTGCCGGTCTCCCGTCGCGCCGGGCGTTCCAGGAGCGGTGCGGAGGCACGCGACGCGGCCCGTCACGCGCTGCGCACGGTGCTGCATGTGCCGCTCGACGAGGAGGGCGGCGAAGAGCGCCCTCCGCACGGCTCCGACCCGATCGTGCTGGCGTCCGGCAATCTCGCCCTGATCTCGTTCCCCGACGTGCCCGGGCGGATGAGCCGCGAGGAGATCGACCGCCGCCACCCCGCGCTGCTGAGCACCCTCGCCAACCACCCCGGCATCGGCTTCCTGCTGGTCCACAGCGAGCAGCACGGCTCGGTCGTGATGGGGCGGGACGGTGCCCTCACGCCGGTGCCGGACCTGAAGGACGGGGACGGCGGACCGCTCGCCGACTTCGGCCCGGGCGCTGCCGACGCGGTACGCCGTACCGACACCTTCCCGCATGTCGCCGACATCATGGTCAATTCCATGCACGATCCGAAGGACGGTTCGGTGCATGCCTTCGAGGAGCAGATCGGTTCGCACGGGGGGCTGGGCGGCGAACAGTCCCAGCCGTTCCTGCTCTCGCCGTTCGACGTCACGCCGCCGGTCGGTGTCGGCCAGGAGCTGATCGGCGCCGAGCAGGTGCACCGGGTGCTGCGGCGCTGGCTGCGCGAGTGCCAGGGGCCGCAGGTGCCGATCCGGACACCGGAGATCACCCGGCCGGGCGGACAGGAGCAGGAGGGGACGCCCGCCTCCGGGCACCCCTTGCCGGACCCGCACGTGTGACGCCGCCCCCGGGCCGTCCATCAGGGCATGCCCTTCCCTTGTTCCAGAGCGCTGGTGTACGTCTGGGGTCTGCCCGGAGCATCCGGGGCCGCGGAGAGCAAGGAGCGTGTGCCGGTGCGTGCGGTGGTGTTCGAGGAGTTCGGCCAGAGGCCCGAGGTGCGTGAGGTTCCCGACCCCGTGGCGGCGGGCGACGGCGTGGTCGTACGGGTCGAGGCGACCGGGCTGTGCCGCAGCGACTGGCACGGCTGGATGGGGCACGACTCCGACATCACCCTGCCGCACGTCCCCGGGCACGAGCTGGCCGGCGTGATCGAGTCCCTCGGCGGCGACGTCACCGGTTGGCGTGCCGGCGACCGGGTCACCGTGCCGTTCATCTGCGCCTGCGGCCGGTGCGCCGCCTGCGCTCGTGGCGCCCAGCAGGTGTGCGAGCGCCAGGAACAGCCCGGGTTCACCCACTGGGGCTCCTTCGCCGAGTACGTTGCCGTACGCCACGCGGACACCAATCTGGTGGCGCTGCCCGACACCATGGCGTTCGCCACGGCCGCGAGTCTCGGCTGCCGGTTCGCCACCGCCTTCCGGGCCGTCGTCGGGCAGGGCCGGGTGCGCCCGGGGGAGTGGGTCGCGGTGCACGGCTGCGGCGGAGTGGGCCTGTCCGCGGTGATGATCGCCGCGGCGTGCGGGGCCCGCGTCATCGCCGTCGACGTCTCCCCGGCATCGCTCGAGCTCGCGAAGTCGTTCGGCGCGACGGTGTGCCTGGATGCGTCCTCGGTGCCCGACGGCGGGGTCGCCGATGCGGTCCGCGACGCCACGGGCGGCGGCGCGCACCTGTCTTTGGACGCGCTGGGCGCCCCCGTGACCTGCGTCAACTCCGTGCAGAGCCTGCGCCGCCAGGGCCGTCATGTGCAGGTCGGCCTGCTCCCGGACGGGGTGCATCTGCCCATGGACCGGGTCGTCCCGCTGGAACTGGAGATCCTCGGCAGCCACGGCATGGCCGCGCACGACTACCCGCAGATGATGGCGATGCTCTCCTCCGGCGCCCTGCGCCCCGACCTGCTCGTGACGTCGCAGATCGGCCTGGACGCCGTACCGGACGCCCTCATGGCGCTGGGTACGGCCTCGGGCACGGGGGTCACCGTGATCACTCCGCAGCCGACCGCCGCACCCGTCGGCCGCTGACGGGCCGCGGAAGGCGTGCAGTGGCGGCCCCGCCGCGTGTCCACCAGCGGGCCGACCCGAGCGGACTCTCCGACAGGACGGTCAGCCGGCCTTCGGAAGGCGAGGCGGTGTGCCCCGGGGCGGGGCCGGAGTCGTGCGGACCAGGGACGCGTAGACGACGACGTTGCCGCGGTAGCCGGTGGCCTTGGTGTAGCCGCCACCGCATGTGATGATCCGCAACTGAGGCTTGGCGGAGCTGCCGTAGACCTTCTGGTCCGGGAACTTGTTCTTCTGGTACATCTCGACTGCGTCGACGGAGAAGACCGAGGTGTGCCCGTCGCGGCGGGTGATCTCGATGGTGCTCCGCTTGGGGAGGACGCCGAGCAGGAAGAAGACGGCACGACCGGTCGGCGAGTCGACATGACCGGTCACGACGGCCGTGCCGCTCTCTCCGGGGACGGGCCCCTTGCTGTACCAGCCCGCGACGCCGGCCTTGGCAGCCGGCGGCGGTTCGAGCGCGCCGGACGAATTCAGCGCGAGCTTCACCATGGATGCGTTCACCCCGATGGCTCGGATGCGCATCCGGGCGGGATCGGAGACGGGCTGCGGTGCAGGGCGCACAGCGGGGCGCGGGCGTGGGGCGGTGGTCTGCGACGGCGGCTGGAGTTCGCCGGCCGGGCGCACCGGGTCCGGCGGCCGGGCAGCGGGCGTCGAATGGGCCTGGGCGGCGGACGGCTGCGGGGCCGTCTCGCCGCTCAGCCCCTGGTACAGGATCCAGATACCGGCGATCAGCATGACGACCAGCATCCTGGCCCGCAGGACAGGTCGGGGTTGCGTGGGTCCCATGGTGGTCCTGAGCTTCGGTCCGGGGTGTGCGGTGGGAGAGACGACCGGTCCCGCGCGGCCGTTTCGGCCGGCCGTCAGGCGGGATCGCCGGCTGCCCGACGCCTCATCATGACGAGACCGCCGGCGGCTGCACCGGCGATCAGCGCGGAGCCGATGGCGATCTGCGTGAAGTTCGTCCCCGTCGCTCCGCCGAAGCCGCTGTGCACAGCTCCGCTCGGCCGGTGGGCGACCTCGATGGTGGTCTCGACACGGGTCCTCGGCGGGCACTTGACCGTGATGTTGTAGATGCCGCCCTTGGTGTCGTCGGGGACGGTGAACTCGCCCGCCAGCTCGCCCTCGCGGTCGCTTTCGAGGAGATTGATCTGCCCACCGGCCTCCGCCTGTCCCTTGGCGTATCCGACGTCCGGACCACAGACGGCCGTGCTGACCCTGACCGTCGAGCCCGGGTACGCCACCTCGGGGCTGACGCTGACCTCGGACTCCTCGGCGGCGGCGGCGGTGGTGGCAGCCGAGGTGCAGAAAGCCATCATGGCCAGTGCGCCACCGGCCAGAACATGTGCAGTACGAGTGCGCATTTTCACCCTCCGACGGGCGCGGGGCAGGACTAGCTGTCCCGACGAGGGCGCCGCGCTCCACAGCCCAGACAACCAGCTCGCGCGGCCCGACGACCTGTCACGGACGGGCCGCCGGACGCTGCGACGGATTCTCCTGGCGAAAATTCATACAGGTCGCACGGCCTGCGATAGGCCCAATGACGGAATGTCAGAAGATCATGCCGAACGGGTGATGGGACGCCGCGCGGGCGCGTACGCCATAACGCCGCCGGCCGTGGGGACCCTGTCCTGCGGATCACTCAGAAACCAGTCCTGACACGGCTGCTGACACCGGTCAGGCGGCCTTCGGCGGGGGCACCGGCTTCCGTTGCTCACCCCCCGAAGGTGAAGGCCCGCCCACCCTCGGCCCCTCCCGTCACAGGGCCGTCGACAGCGCCTGCGACACCACCCTGATCTGCGCGTTTGTGCCATGTGGACCTACGATCTGCCCCCTGGGAAAGGAGACCGGATGGACCGGAACATCCGCACGACGGACGATGTGCTGCGACTCCTGGACGGACTGTTCGCGCCGGAGGCCGACCGCTGGACGGCCAACGGCGCCTCTTGGTGGGACGGTTTCTACGCCGACCGCTCCAAGCAGGTGCCGTTCTTCGTCGCCAAGCCGGACGAGAACCTGGTCTCGTACGCCGACCGCGGTCTGGTCACCGCGGGCCGCGCCCTCGACCTGGGCTGTGGCCCTGGCCGCAACGCGCTCCATCTCGCGTCGCTGGGTTTCGCGGTGGACGCCGTCGACCTCTCCCCGACGGCCATCGCCTGGGCGGAGGAGCGTGCCCGCGAGGCGCAGGCCGATGTCCGTTTCCACTGCGGGGACGCCTTCACGCTCTCCGGCGCCGAACTCGCCGGCCCGTACGATCTGATCTACGACTCCGGCTGCTTCCACCATCTGCCGCCGCACCGCCGCATCAGCTACCTCTCGCTGCTCGACAGGGCCTTGGCGCCCGGCGGCCACTTCGCCCTCACCTGTTTCGCGGCCGGCGGGATGGGTTCCGAGGTTTCTGACGCCGACCTCTACCGCGACTCCCATCTCCACGGTGGCCTCGCCTACACACCGGAGTCCCTGCGCCGGATCTTCTCCGACCTGACGGAGATCGAACTGCGCCGTATGCACGACGAACCAACGGAGTCCTCTCGGTTCGGTGAGCCCTTCCTGTGGACTGCTCTGTTCCGCCGTGAGGCACTGCCTTAGCCGCCGTGCAGCGCCGGCGTGCCGGACATCGAGCCCGCATGGGATCAGGCGCGGTTCACGGCCGGGCAGGCCGTCCCCGGCGCAAGCGGGCGTTCGCAAGGAAGCTGAGCGCGTCTGTGTGTTGACCGTGCTTCACCGGCCTGTCGGGCACGCGTCGGGCATGGCCGGTGGTCACCACTGCTTGAGGAGTAGGTCCGGACCATGCAGGGGAGCCTTCGGCGGGGGACGATATAGCATGTCAAACCAGGGTGAAAGGTTCACTTTCGTGCCAGGGCGATCTGGCGCGGCGCCATCAGCTTCGGCCTGGTCGCCATCCCCGTTCCAGGTCGTCGCAGCCGCCGAATCCCACGGCATCACCCTGCACTGCGTCCATGCGAAGGACGGTGCTGAGCGATGACAGGAAGACCGAGATGACCGCCTCGTACGAAACCATCAGGACCAGGCAGGACGGCAGCGTCCTGACCGCCACGTTCAACGCGCCGCCCATGAACCTCATCGGTCCCGAGGTCGTGCGGGACCTCGTCGCACTGCTCGAAGACCTGTCACAACCGACCGCCCCCCGCGTGGTGATCTTCGACAGTGCGGATGCCGACTTCTTCTTCCCGCACGTCGACATGACGAAAGTCCCCGAGTACACCGCTGAGGCCGCGAAGGCCGGAGGCCCCGGCGATGCCTCCCTGGGAATGCTGTTCCGCAAGCTCAGCCGGGTGCCGGCCGTCACCATCGCCAAGCTGCGCGGCCGTGCCCGGGGAGCGGGCAGTGAGTTCCTCCTTGCCTGCGACATGCGCTTCGCCTCCCGGGAGAACGCCGTCCTGGGCCAGCCCGAAGTGGGAATCGGAACACCCCCCGGCGCGGGCGCGATCCAGCACCTCACCCGTCTGCTCGGCCGGGGCCGTGCACTCGAAGCCGTGCTGACGTCGTCGGACTTCGACGCCGATCTCGCCGAACGCTATGGATGGGTCAACCGTGCGGTCCCTGACGCCGAACTGGACGACTTTGTAGCAGGCGTCGCCGCGCGGGTGAGCGGCTTCCCCCGCGATGCGCTGATCGCAGCCAAGTCGGCCGTCAACGCCATCAGCCTGCCGACTCCTGCCGAAGTTCGCGCAGACGCCGCGCTGTTCCAGCAACTCGTCCGAGGTGAGGGAGTGCAGCAGCGCACGGCTGAGCTGTTCAAACAGGGTTTCCAGACCCGTGGTGCCACCGAACTCGGTCTTGGAGACGCCCTGGGCGACTTGAAGGCCGTCGACTGATGAAAGACTGCGGTGAGGTCGGTGGGGTGGGTTCGGTCGGCGGTCTGGCCGATCGCGGGGATTCCCGGAAGATCCGCGTCGCGTCTGTGAGCCACGTAAGGGCTGGGGTGATGGCATGTGGCTCCCTTTCCGGCTCCCCGACGACGGTGCGAGTCGCGGGGCGGCTCCACAACCTGCGACGCGAACCTGCAGCGGGCCGCACCGCCATTACCTCCGGCGTAATCGACGCCCTCCATGCCGCGCGGCAGTCTGTGGTCACCGGGACTCGGGCGGCGCACTCCGCCCGAGCTTCGGTCCCTGACCAGCCCGTACGACCTCGATGGAGGCTGATCCGCCATGTCCGCCACCCTGCTCGCCGGCCTGTCCCGTACCACTGAGCCGCACACGATGCTGCGCCGCTTCCTCGCCGTGGACGCCGTCGTCACCGGTTTCAACGGACTGGCGTACCTCGTGGCCGCCGGACCGCTCGGCCGGCTGCTCGGAGTCGGGGAAGGCCTGCTGCTCGAACTGGGCGTCCTCTTGCTCGTGTTCGCCGGTGCCGTCGGCTCGCTCGCCGCGCGCAACAGGCCGCCGCAGCTGCCGGTGAAGCTCGTCGTCGACGCCAATCTGCTGTGGGCCCTGCTCAGCATCGTCGCGCTCGCGCTCTGGCTCGAGCCGACCACCGCCGGCGCAGTGTGGACCATGCTGCAGGCCCTCGTCGTTGCCGGCCTCGCCGTCCTGCAGTGGTCCGCCCTGCGCGCTGCCACCCCCGCCGGGGCCTCCCGCTAGGAGTGGCTGACGGCGACGGCGTGGTCAAGTCCCCAGGCCGCAGTCCTCGTCGTCCGGGTTGTCCTTCTCGAAGCGGTAGTTGGAACCCGTGACTTTGCCGCCGGTGAGGGCCGCGGCCTCGTTCAGGAGCCATTCGTGGTGTTCGTCGGCGAAGTCGACGTCATCGGAGTGGATGGACACGGCCACGTCGAAGGATTCGAGTGCGCCGGCGGCCTCGTAGCGTCGGCTGAACCACGCGAGATCATGTGAAGAAGACACTGCCCTAAGGGGCCTGGGACTGGAGGTACTTGACCGTCGCCGGGTCGGCCGGCAGCAACGTCTCGATGGCCAGCTCCGCGACCGTCACATCCATCGGGGTGTTGAAGGTGGAGATGGACGAGACGAAGGACAGCACCCTGCCTTCGTGCTCGATCCGCAGAGGAAGTGCGACATACGGATACGGCTGCGGTTCCGGTTCCGGTACGTCGCTCCCACCGCCCGCCTCCGCAAGAGGGTAGGCGGCGACCTCCTCGAACAGCTCGCGCAGCGCTTCCGAGCGCTCCAGCGCGATCTGACGCTTCATCTGGGCCAGCAGATGCTCGCGCCACTCGCGCAGATTGTGGATCCTCGGTGCCAGGCCCTCGGGGTGGAGGGTGATCCGCATGGCGTTCAGCGGCGGGGTGAGCAGATGCTCCGGCAGGCCGGCCAGCAGCATCGCGATACCGCGGTTGGCGGCGATCACGTTGTACGTGCCGTCCACGACGATCGCCGGATACGGCTCGTACCCCTGCAGCAGTCGCTCCAAGCCCTCGCGCAGCGCACCCATCGCCGGGTCGTCCAGCGGCGTCTGCGCGTACCGCGGTGCGTAACCGGCCGCCAGCAGCAGGGCGTTGCGCTCCCGCACGGGAACCTCGAGATGCTCCGCGAGCCGCAGGATCATCTCCTCGCTGGGGCGGGAACGGCCCGTCTCGATGAAACTGATGTGGCGGGACGAGGAATCGGCGCGGAGCGCCAGCTCCAGCTGGCTGAGGCGGCGCTGCTCGCGCCAGTCACGCAGCAGTCTTCCCACCCCCGTGCCGGTCGCGGCAGTTGTCATGGCTCGACCGTAGTACGCGGCGCGGCCCGGGCGCCTGGTTGCGGAGCCGTTCGATTGCGGTGCCGAGGGCTCCCGGGTCGCGCGGCGCTCAGCCCGCGGCCTCGCCGAGCAGGGCCGCCAGTGCTCCCTCGACGTCGATGGCACTGCTCTCACGGTCGGCGGACACGGTGGCGTACGAGTGGATCAGGAAGCGGCGCAGCCCCGCAGTGTCGAACTGGAGCAGGGCGACGCCCTCCGGCGAGCGCAGCTCAACCATCGTCTGGACCCGCCCGCACGGCCAGATGTGCACATCACCCGTGCCGGACGGGGTGCGCAGTCCCCTGTCGAGCAGGTTGCGGGCGAAGGTCCAGGTCACGCCGGTGTTGTTGAGGCAGACCTCGGCGGGGAAGACCAGACGGACGGCGAGCGGGTCGCGGGCGTTGTAGCGCAGGCTCACCGGCACTGCCAGGGAGTGCGGTGCGTCGCTGATCAGGCGGGCCGAAACGGATTGCTCGATGGTGGATGACATCGCTCGCTCCTCTGCTGCGGGGCGTTCAGCTCCTTTTGCACAGAGACGTCACGGGCCGGCTCATGCTGACGCGAGCTACACCAGTGGCGCGTGTGACCTGCATCACCAAGCGTCCGGCCGTGGGGGTGCTGATGGCTAGGCTCTTGCGCTCCCGCATATGTCCATAAAAGGGACGGAGAAGGGAGAGGCCCCGGCCGGACGGGGGTTTCCGGCCGGGGCGGTCAGGGGCGCGGGTGTGTGTGGCGGTCGCCTCTCGGTGCGGTGCACCGCCGGGGCTTCGGTCGAAGCGTCTTCCCTGCGGTCGCAAGGCGAGGCCCGGGACGCTGTCCCCTGCGCAACCCGCGTGTAGATGAACGATAAACCATCGAGGGCTGTTCCGAGGAATCCGCGGGCCCCTCTGTGATCTGTGTTACCCGCGGTCACTAGGGTCCGGGGCTGCGGCGCCTACCCGGTGGCGCCCCGTCCGACGACGGTGGCGAGGACGGACGGCAGCGGGTACCAGTCGGCCGAGACCACACTGGCATGGCGGCCGGCGAGCAGTGAGACCCGGTCCCGCGCCTGCGTCTCGGTCGGGTTCGTGCCGTCGATCGCGGGCGCGACACCGGCGGCGCCCGTCATGACGACGAGGTAGTGGTTGCGGTCGTACCAGGCGGTGTCGATCGACCCGCCCGTGTAGGTGGCGGCGTCCCCGTCGAAGACCACGAACCACGGGCGGATCGAGGCGTCCGCATACCGGGTGCGCGGGTCGCCCGATGCCGCCTTGAGCACCGCCGGGAACGCGCCCGCCTGGCCCAGCCGGCCCGCGCCCTTCAGGTCGCGCAGATGCTGGGCGTACTCGCGGTCGGTCCACAGGGAGTCGGCCGGGTTGCCCTGCTCGACGGTGCCCGGGATCAGCTCGATCACGAACTTGCCGGCGAGCGCCGAGCGGGCCGGCCAGCCGTTGGCACGTACCGCCGTGTCGAGATCGGGCTGTCCGCCGGTCAGGTCCCCCGGGCGGTACAGGGCGTCGCCGAGCTTCGAGGCCAGCAGCGCGTCGAGTGCCGCCGGGCCACGGCCCGCGTTGTTCTGGAAGCCGTCCTTGAGCTCCATCTTGATGAGGATGGGGCGGTGGCCGGGGTGGGCGTCGTGCCAGGCCCGCATGTCGGCGAGACAGCCGCCGAGATCCTGGTTCCTGGACTTGGTGCGCAGCTGGGCCGGGTTCGCGGCGTTCTCGCAGTTGTTGTTGTTCCCGAGCGGGTTGTTGTGGGAGACGCGCCACGATCTGCCGAACACATTGGTCCAGACGTCGATCTCGAGCATGCCGGCGCCGGAGTCGAGCGCGTCGGCGAAGTACCGGTACTTGTCCTTCTCGTAGGCGTTGTGCACGCCGACCCAGGTGGCGGAGGAGTAGGGCAGCTGCCCCGGGTCCGCCGCGCGGGGCGACGCCGCCTGGGCCGGAGCGAGTGCGACGGCGAGCAGGCCGGCCGCCGCGGCGCTGGTCAGGGCAGTGCGCGAAAACTTCCCCATGGGTCCCCATCTCTTGCGTCGAGTGGTCAAGTCGACCGAAGAGTAGGGGAGTTGCGTGAACCATGGGGAGACAGGGACCGGCCGATGAAAATGAGACGGGTGCGCCGGTCCTGCTTGGGTTCCCGGTGCCGGCACCGCCCGCCTGTCGGTGCACACGCGGACAGCGCGGCGAACGAGCGAGGCGCCGCACGGCGCGGCACGATGGGCGCATGCTGCTCGCCCGAGTCGCCGAGGTGTCCAAGGCGGTCGCCGCCACCTCGGCCCGTACCCGCAAGATCGCCGCCCTTGCGCAGCTGTTCGCCGAGGCCGGTCCCGAGGACGTCGCCCTGGTCATCTCCTATCTCGCGGGTCGCCTGCCCCAGGGCCGTATCGGCATCGGATGGAGCGTGCTCAAGGACCCCGTGCCGCCTGCGGTGGTCCCGGCCCTCACCGTCACCGGGACGGACGCCGCGCTCACCGCGCTTGCCGGGATCGCGGGCCCCGGTACCCAGGCCGAGCGCAGGAACCGCGTACGGGACCTCATGGCCGCGGCCACCACGGACGAGCAGCGTTTCCTGATGCGGCTGCTCACCGGAGAGGTGCGCCAGGGAGCGCTCGACGCCGTCGCTCTTGAGGCGGTCGCCAAGGCCGCGGCCGTCCCGGCCGACGAGGTGCGCCGTGCCGTGATGCTGGAGGGCTCGCTCCCGCGTGTCGCACCTGCGGTACTTGCCGAGGGCCCGCCGGCGCTCGAGCGGTTCGGGCTGCGCGTCGGCAGCCCCGTACAACCGATGCTCGCCCACACTGCCACGTCGGTGACCGAGGCGGTGCGTACGCTCGGCGCCGCATGCGCGGTCGAGGAGAAGCTCGACGGCATCCGCGTCCAGGTGCACCGCAGCGGAGATGCCGTGCGCGTCCATACCCGTTCCCTCGACGACATCACCGACCGGCTGCCCGAAGTGGTCGCCGGTGCACGGGAAATGACAGGGGATCACTTCATTCTGGACGGAGAGGTCATCGCACTCGGCCCTGGCGGACGGCCCGTCCCCTTCCAGGACATCGCCTCGCGCGTCGGCTCCCGCACCGACGTCGACGCCGCCCGCGCCACACTGCCGCTGTCCCCGGTCTACTTCGACGTCCTCGCAGCCGACGGCGAGCCGGTGCTCGACCTCCCGGGCAGCGCCCGCCACGAGATCCTCGCCCGCCTTGTGCCCGAACCGATGCGGGTACGCCGCACCGTCGTCGGCGACCCGGTGGACGAGCAGCAGATCGCCGCCGCCGAGGAGTTCTACGCCGCCACCCTGCGCCGCGGCCATGAGGGCGTCCTCGTCAAGGCGCTGTCCGCACCGTACGTCGCCGGCCGCCGTGGCCGCTCCTGGCTCAAGGTCAAGCCCGTCCACACCCTGGACCTGGTGGTCCTTGCCGCCGAGTGGGGCCATGGCAGACGCACCGGACTGCTGTCCAACCTCCACCTCGGCGCCCGCGCCGCCGACGGCGGCTTCGTCATGCTCGGCAAGACCTTCAAGGGGCTGACCGACGAGATGCTGCGCTGGCAGACCGACCGGCTGCGCGAACTGGCCGTCGACGACGACGGTTTCACCGTACGGGTCCGCCCCGAACTCGTCGTGGAGATCGCCTACGACGGGGTGCAGCGCTCCCCGCGCTACCCGGCCGGCGTCACACTCCGCTTCGCCCGGGTGGTGCGCCACCGTCCCGACAAATCCGCGGCCGAGGCCGACACCGTCGAGCAGCTCCTCGCGGCACACTCCTGACCGGGGCCGCAGCCGGGCGAGCCGGGACTCGACGAGCCGCTCGGCGGCGGGTGCTCAGCGCGCGCCGATGACCCGCTCGGCGAACCCCCACAGATTCGTCACCGTGCGGTCGATCTGCTCCTCGATGCTCAGCGACTCCTCGTAGCGGCCGCTGCGCAGCTTCGGCAGCTTCTTGCCCCGGACGTAGAGTGAGCAGTCGAGATCGGCACAGAGATAGGTGCCCACCGTGTTGCCCTCGCGTCCCGCGGGGCCCGCGAGCGGCGCGACGAAGAGGGTCACTCCCGAAGCCGCGTGGGCCGTCATGCACGCCTGGCACATGCTGGACTTCACCACGCTGGTACGGCTCGTGGCGGGGACGCGGAGGGTGATGCCGACCGGGCCGTGCTCACGGGGCAGCACCAAATGAGCGCGCAGCGGCGCACCGGGATCGGTCCAGCCCAGGAAGTCGAGGTCCTCCCAGGGGAGTTCGGCAAAGCCCGCAGGCAGTCGCAGGCGCGCGGCCTCCCCCTTCGTGCAGTTGACGAAGGATCTCCTGATCTGTTTGTCGGTCAATGGTTCCACGCGGTGGAACGTACCCAGCGCGTCTTGGTGCAGGCATCCGATTTATCGGGCATCGGATCTATGGTGTCCCCGTCCGCCGGCCCTCTCTTGGAAGGATTCCGCCATGCCCACCGAACCGCTGTCGCAGAAGGAGATCGAGGACCGGTTGAGGGAGCTCCCGGGCTGGTCCCTCGAAGGTGACCGGATCACCCGTTCCTACCGCCTGGCCTCGCACTTCGCGGCGACCGCGATGGTCGTTCACATCGCGCAGATCCAGGAGGAGCTGAACCACCACTCGGACCTCACCCTCGGCTACAACACCCTTGCCCTGTCGGTGGTGTCCCACGACGCGGACGCGCTCACCGAACGGGACTTCGCGCTGGCGCAGCGGGTGGAGGAGATCGCCCCGGGGCACGGCGCGGGCTGACCCATCTGGCATGCTCGGATCATGCTCGACTACGACCGGGAAGCAGTCCACTACGACGCGACTCGAGGCGGAGCGCCGAGGGCGGATGCCGCTGCCGCAGCCGTGCTCGGGCTTCTTCCGCGCTCCGCCCGCACCCTGCTCGACATCGGCTGCGGCACCGGCCTGGTGACGCAGCGTCTGGTTCGCCCCGGGCTGAGGGTGTTCGGCGTCGACGGCTCGCACGGCATGGCGTGCAAGGCGGTCGAGCGGACCGACGGCGACGTCGTACTCGGCGATGTACGGCGGCTGCCGATGCGCGCGGCGGCCGTGGACGCGGTGAGTGCGGTGTGGCTGCTGCATCTGGTGCGGGAAGCGGCGGCGGTCGTTGCCGAGGCGGCGCGGGTGCTGCGGCCGGGCGGGGTCTTCATCACGACCGTCGACAAGGACGCGGGCCACGACGTCGAGAGTGACATCGACGCCGTGCTCGCACCGTACCGCTCGTTCGGCGAGGCCTTCGACCGCAGTGACCTGATAGAGCGTCATGCTGCCGAGTGCGGTCTTCGGCCGGCGGGCCGGGCCCGTTTCGCGGGACACGGCCAAGGTCGCACCCCGCGCGCCGCAGCCGATGCGCTGCTCGCCGGCCGCTACCGCTCCTGGTTCGGCGACGACGCCGCGACAGCTCGCGAACTGGCCGCCGCACTTGCGCGGCTGCCCGGCCAGGAGGTCACGCGCGCCGAACCGTCGTACGTGCTGCAGGCCTTCCGCAAGGAGAGCTGACCCACTTCGCCGACGGCGACTGCCTGAGCGGGAGCTCCCTCACCGCCTCCGCCACCGAAGAGCGCAGGCACGTGCGCACATACGCGTGCAACTCCGCGTTGAACATGCGGGGGTCTGATCAGGGGTGCGGAGCCGTGGCCGGCTGCTTTGACGGACGGTTGGCCCCGCTGGTGCAGGTGGCTGGTTGCAATGACAGGGTCGTCAGCCGTCACGCTCAAGCAGGCGGCTGCCCCGCGGACATGCGCAGCGCCCCGTTCAGGATCCACGGCTCCTGGGCGGGGCGCTGCTGGTTCAGCGGCTCAGCACATCTTGTAGTCGACCCGGGTCGAGTTGTACGAGCAGGTGTCCACCTTGGTGCCCGACGGCTTCTTCAGGGTGGCGGTGTCCTTGCCGTTGTTCCACACGTACCACGAGCGCCCCTGGTAGCGGGTGGCCGAGGTGTTGGTGCCCTTGCCGGTGCGCACCGTCACCGTCTTGCCCTTGCCGAGGGTGTACGTGCCGAAGGTGTACTTGTGGTTGCTCGCGTCGACGAGCACCCAGCCCTTGAGGCTGACGGCGTGACCGGTGGTGTTGCGGATCTGGACGTATTCCGCGTTGAGGCTCGAGTTGGCGCCGCGGTCCGAGCCGGGGCTGTCGTAGTAGATCTTGTACAGGTGGACCGAGCCGGCGGCCTGCGCCGGGGAGGGCAGGGCGACGAGACCGGCGAAGGCCGCCACCGTAGCGGCAGCGGCCATGGTGCGAGTGCGGAGCATGAACGTCCCTTGGTGTCAGGCCGGGCACCCCCCAAATCGGGCCCGGCGACGCACATACTATGTACACATCTTCTTCACATGGCGCTGAAAGTTGAATACTGGACACCTTTGGGGGGCTGTCAGGCTCCGCTCGCACTCGGGCCGCGGGTGAACCTATGCCGCCCAGGCCCCCGCGGCCGCCGCGTCCTTCGCGAAGTCGGCGAAGTCCTTCGGCGCCCGGCCCAGCACCCGCTGCACGCCGTCCGTGAGCGAGGCGTTGTGCCCGTCGAGCAGTGTGTCGAACAGCCCGGCCAGCCACTCGGCATCTGGCTCCGGCAGGCCGAACTGCTGCAGCGCCTGCGCGTATTCCGTGGCGGAAACCGGCACATACCGCACGTCCCGGCCCGTGACCCGGCCGATCTCCTGGGCCACCTCCGCGAAGGTGAGCAGCCGCGGACCGGTCAGCTCATGGACCGCACCGCGGTGCTCCGGCTCGGTCAGCGCCGCCACCATGACGTCCGCCAGATCGTCGGCGTCGACGAACGGCTCCGCCGTCCCGCGCGCCGGGAACACGATCTCCCCGGCCTGCACTCCCTCCCGCATCGCTCCTTCGCTGAAGTTCTGCGCGAAGAAGGCGGCTCGCACCACCGTGAGTTCAAGACCCGACTCGCGCAGCGCGCCCTCCGCGACCACCGCGTCCGGTTCCCCGCGCCCGGACAGCAGCACCAGCCGCCGAACCCCGGCGCCGGCCGCCGCACGCCCGAAGGCGCGCATCACCTGCGGAGCGTCCGGGGCCGCGAGGTCGGGGAAGTAGTTGACGTACGCCGCGTCCGCACCGTGCAGCGCCGGCGCCCAGGTCGACTCGTCCGCCCAGTCGAACGCGACCGCTCCCTTGCGCGAGCCGGCCCTCACCCGCACGCCGCGGGCCGTCAGCCGCTCGGCCACCCGGCGGCCGGTCTTGCCCGTGGCCGCGGTCACCAACACCGTCTCGTACCTCGTGTTCTCTGTCATGACTCAAGGTTCGCGGCCCTCGGCTGGACTCTCCATGCTGCACAGGCTCAATGGCATACGTGTCCGTCTACCCTTGCCGTCATGGACGCTCTCGCCGGACTGCTGGACGGACCGCGGGCCAGGGGTGCCTTCCTGCTGCGGATGGTGATGGAACCGCCGTGGTCCGTGCGCATCGAGGATCATGCGCCGCTCTGCCTGATGTGCGTCACCGAGGGCGAGGCCTGGATCGTCCCGGAATCCGGTGTGCCCGTGCTGCTGCGCCCGGGTGACATGGCCGTCGCCCGTGGACCCGATCCGTACACCGTGGCCGACGCCGCGGACAGGGCACCGCAGGCGCGCATCGGCCCGGGCGGCACCTGCCACACCCTTCAGGGCGAGCCGCTCGCCGAGAGCATGCACCTGGGCATACGGACCTGGGGCAACGCCGCCGACGGCTCGACCACCATGCTCATCGGGACGTACCAGATGCGGGGCGAGGTCAGCGCGCGGCTGCTGGATGCCCTGCCCCCGCTGCTGTGGCAGCCTGCCGACGGCTGGACCTGCCCGGTCAGCTCGGTGCTCGCGGACGAGATCGGACGCGACGAACCGGGCCAGAGCGTGGTGCTCGACCGGGTGCTCGACCTGCTGCTGATCGGGGTGCTGCGGGCCTGGTTCTCACGCCCCGACGCCGCGGCCCCGTCCTGGTACCGGGCCATGGGCGACCCGGTCGTCGGCCGCGCGCTGCGGCTGCTCCAGGACGACCCCGCCCACCCGTGGAGCGTCGCCTCGCTCGCCGTCAAGTGCGGGGTCTCCCGGGCAGGACTCGCCCGCCGCTTCAACGACCTGGTGGGCGAGCCGCCGATGACGTACCTCACCGGCTGGCGGCTCACGCTCGCCGCGGATCTGCTGCGCGAGACCGACGCGACCGTGGAGGCGATCGCCAGGCAGGTCGGGTACAGCGGTTCGTTCGCGCTCAGCGCGGCCTTCAAGCGGGTACGGGGCATCAGCCCACAGCAGCACCGCACGGGCGCGGTGATGCCCGACCGGCGGCAGGCCGATCATGTCCGTGGACGTCAGCGCTGACGATCGTCAAGATCGGCTGTTGCCGTTCGGCTCGGGTTCTGGGGCTGTTCCCCCTTCTACGTTCGGCCCATGGAACGAGAACAGCGACAGAAGGCGTGGACCGGTCGGTCATTGACCGCACTCGGGATATGACCCTGTTCACAGCACTCCCCTCCGTGCGAGTCCGCACACCGCTCTCGTCATTCCTGCACCTGGTCGATCGCCACCCACACCATGCCCAGCAGCGTGAACATCCCCGTGACGAAGATGCCGAGCAGATGCCCGAACAGCGGCGACCACGCCCCGCCGGGGCCCATGACCGTGGCCGAACGTGCGGGATTGCCGGGCCGGTACCGGATCGTCACGGCCTCGCCCTGGGCGATCAGGAGCGCGTCCTCCTCGAACTCCACGTACTCCCCGGACGCGGTCGTGAAGCCGTAGACGTGGTGCCGGCTCGTCCCGCCGTCGTTGCTCTGTGTCGAGTACCGGCGTACGCAGCGGCCCTCCACGGCGATGCCGCCGATCAGCGAACGCAGCCGGCTGATGAGTCGCCAGGTCAGGTACCCGCAGAACAGGCCGAAGCCGGCGAGGAACAGTGCACCTGTCGCAAGAGTCGTCACCCACGCAGGCTGGAGGTGGTGCGGCCGCCCGACGGCAGTGGCTCTGGCGGACGGGAGCGACGGGTGCCGGGGGTGGGTGAGACGCGTCGAAGTGGTGCACAGGCTCGAACGGTGTCGATCGTGACAGCAGTTCCGGAGCCTCCACCGTGGCAGCGGGCGCCGGCCCACCGTGCGGTGTATCCAGTACATATGCTTCCTGGACGCCGCCGCGGAGACCTTCAGTGGTCATGGGAGCCACGCCCTGCGCTGCTGGCGGTACCGCTCGCGTTGATCGCGGTCGTCACGGTCGTCGACGTCCTTGCGCCGCCCGAAGTCCATCTCGGACCCTTCCTCGTCGCCGCCCCCGCCGTCACCGCGTCGTTCGCGGGGCCCCGCACGACCGCCGCGGTGGGCGCGCTCGCCGTGCTGGCCCAGTCCATGGTCGCGATCACGCGCACCAGCCTCACCGACCTCAATCACACGCTCCAGATCACCGCCCTGGTGCTCATCTCGGTGATCGTGACGTTCTTCGCCTATCTGCGGGAGCGGCACGAGAGGGAACTGACCCAGCTGCGCTCCATCGCCGAGGCCGCACAGCAAGTGGTGCTGCGGCCGCTGCCGCACCGGATCGGCCCGCTGCGCATCGCCTCCGTCTATCTCGCGGCCGAGGCCGAGGCGCAGATCGGGGGCGACCTGTACGCCGTGGCGCGTACGGCCGGAGCGACCCGGTTCATCATCGGTGATGTCAGGGGGAAAGGGCTGGAAGCGATCGGCGACGCCGCCCTGCTCCTCGGGGCATTCCGGGCCGCGGCGCACCGGCAGGCGACTCTGCCCGCGCTGGTGGCCCATCTGGAGGGGACGGTCTCGTCGGACCTCGACGACCCCTCGTCCGGCGGCGACGAAACGGAGGACCACGGCGAGTCGTTCATCACCGCCGCCGTGCTCGACGTGGCCGACCAGGAGTCGGCGCTGCACATGATCAACTGCGGACACCCCCCGCCGCTGCGGCTGCACGGTGGAAAGGTCACACCGCTGGAAGTGCGGCATCCGGCACCGCCGTTGGGGCTGACCGGGTTCGACCCGTCAGGCTTCACCGGTGAGGTGTTCGCCTTCGAGGCGGGGGACGTCGTCGTCCTGTACACGGACGGTGTCATCGAGGCGCGCGACACGAAGGGCGAGTTCTACCCGTTGGCCGAACGGGTGGCCGCCTGGTCCGGGATGCGTCCGCAGGCTCTCCTGAGCATTCTGTGCGAGGACCTGCTGCATCATGCCGGCGGGCATCTGGGCGACGACGCCGCGATGGTGGCGATCGAACGTATGGCATAGGGCGTGGGCCGGCGCGGTCGCGCCGATGGTGCGCCCGGCCCGGTCCGCCGGGCAGCGGCTCCGCCTCCTGCGATGCGACAACCAGCTACTTGACGTGGCTCATGTTCCGTCCCGGATCTCACGACGAGAAGGTCGGAGATTTCCTCGTCGGGGAAGCGGCGATGGCCGATGGTGCCCACCGGTCGAGTTCCCCGCCGTCGGCCGGTGGGCCTTGGAGAGCGCCGGTCACCAGCGCCACGTCAGACAACTGCCCTCCGCCACCACCGCCCAGCGCGCCGCAGCCGCGTCCAGGGCGGCTTGGGTGCGGGCGAGGTCCGCGGCTGCCAGCGGGCTCCGGCCGGTGCCACGGCCGTCGGTGGGCAGGCCGCGCCAGACGCGGTACGCCCAGTTGACGGCCATCTCCGCCGCCATCACCTTCTCGCCCTTGCGGCGCAGCACCTTCAGGCCGGAGCGGCGGTGCCTGCCCGGAACGACGTTCTCGAAGCCCTGGAAGGTGGCGCCCTGTGAGACGGCGCCCCAGAAGCCGTCGGTCAGACCCAGTGCCTGCTCGACGGCGGCGTGCACCAGATCGTGCGGCATGGTCGGGCCGGTCGGCTGCGCGGGCAGCCGGACATCGGGGCCGCGGCGGTCGCGCACCAGGATCTCGTGCTGATTGTCCGGCAGCTTCCGGAAGGAGATCTCCATCGCGCCCGACGGTAGGCCCGCCCCCTGCGGACCGCCAACCGCTTTTTCCGCGCCCCCGACGGGCACGGCCGCTCCTCGCGGCCGCACCCGTCGTGTCACGGCTCAGGCCATGTCGAACGTGGCCGGGTCCGGACCGAGACGCGTGCCCTCGTCAAGGGCCGCGAAGGCCGCCAGGTCGTCCGCGTCCAGCTCGAAGTCGAAGACGTCGACGTTCTCCCGGATCCGGGACGGGGTCACGGACTTGGGGATCGCCACGTTGCCGAGCTGCAGATGCCAGCGCAGCACCACCTGGGCCGGGGTGCGGTCGTGCTTCTGGGCGACGGCGACGATCGTCGGGACCTCCAGCAGGCCCCTGCCCTGGCCCAGCGGCGACCAGGCCTCGGTCGTGATGCCGTGCCGCTCGTGGACGGCGCGGGACGCGGCCTGCGCGAGCTGCGGGTGCAGCTCGATCTGGTTCACGGCCGGCACGACGGACGTCTGCGCGATCAGGCGCTCCAGGTGCTCGGGAAGGAAGTTCGACACGCCGATCGCCTTGGCACGGCCGTCCGCGTGGATCTTCTCCAAGGCCTTGTACGTGTCCACGTACGCGTCCTTCGACGGCACCGGCCAGTGGATCAGATACAGGTCGACGTACTCGAGACCCAGCCGCTCCAGCGACTTGTCGAAGGCGCGCAGCGTCGAGTCGTGGCCCTGGTCGCTGTTCCAGAGCTTGGTGGTGACGAAGAGTTCGTCGCGTGCGATGCCCGAGGACGCGATGGCCCGGCCGGTGCCCTCCTCGTTCCCATAGATCGCCGCCGTGTCGATGCTGCGGTAGCCGGCCTCCAGGGCCGTGGCGACCGTCCTGGCCGCCTCGTCGTCGGGTACCTGCCAGACACCGAAGCCGAGCTGCGGCATCGAGACGCCGTTGTTGAGGGTCAGGGAAGGGACCTTGCTCACGAGCCGTCGTTCCTTACGTCGTCGGTTGGTACGCACAGCGTCAACGATCACGATGCCCGTCGCATTCCCGCCATCGGGCCGGCGAGATACAGCTCCGGCCTTTCCGGTACAGACCATTGACCGCGTCTCGTCAAGCGGAACGCCGATCGGTCGGTACCGGGCGGGGGAGAAGGCTCACTGGTACAGGGCCTCCACCTCGACCGCGTACGCCTTCTCGATCGCCTTGCGCTTCAGCTTCAACGACGGGGTCAGCAGGCCGTGTTCCTCGCTGAACGGGTGGGCGAGTATCCGGAACGTACGGATCGACTCTGCCTTGGAGACCGACGTGTTCGCGGCCACCACCGCCCGGCGGACCTCCATCTCCAGGTCCGGGTCGCGCACCAGGTCGGCCGGCTGCAGCGGAGGCTTGCCCTGGATGTTCAGCCAGTGGTCCACGGCCTCCTGGTCGACGGTGACGAGGGCAGCGATGTAGGGGCGGTCGTTGCCGACGACGATGCACTGGGCCACCAGCGGATGCGCCCGCACCCGCTCCTCCAGGCCCGCCGGCGACACACTCTTGCCGCCCGACGTCTTGAGGATCTCCTTCTTGCGCCCGGTGATGGTCAGATAGCCGTCCTCGTCGAGCGCGCCGAGGTCACCCGTCGCAAGCCAGCCGTCGCGCAGTACGGCGTCGGTGGCCTTCGGGTCGCCGAGATATCCCTGGAAGATCTGGCCGCCGTGCACCCAGACCTCGCCGTCCTCGGCGATGTGGACGGTGGTGCCGGGGATCGGCTGGCCGACGGTGCCGTAGCGGGTGCGCTCGGGCGGGTTGGCGGTGGCCGCGGCGCACGACTCGGTCAGTCCGTACCCCTCGAAGATGGTGACGCCTGCGCCCTCGAAGAACAGTCCGAGTCTGCGGTCCATCCCCGAGCCGCCGGACATCGCGTGGCGCACGCGGCCGCCCATGGCTTCCCGGACCTTGCTGTACACGAGCTTCTCGAAGAACTGGTGCTGCAGCCGCAACGCCGCCGACGGCCCGGGGCCGAGGCCGAAGGCCCGGTGCTCCATGGCCTCCGCGTACCGAACGGCGACATCGACGGCCTTGTCGAACGGACCCAGCTTGCCTGCGGTCTCGGCCTTGCGGCGGGCCGCGTTGAAGACCTTCTCGAAGATGTACGGCACGGCCAGGATGAACGTCGGCCGGAAGGAGACCAGGTCGGGCAGCAGCGCCGCCGCCTGGAGCACCGGCTGATGGCCGAGCTTGACCCGCCCGCGGATCGCGGCGACCTCCACCATCCGGCCGAAGACATGGGCGAGCGGCAGGAAGAGCAGCGTCGCGGCCTCGTCGCCGGGGCGGGAGTGGAAGACGGGCTCCCAGCGCCCGATGAGGGTGTCGGTCTCGTACATGAAGTTCGCATGCGTGAGGACGCAGCCCTTGGGGCGGCCGGTGGTGCCCGAGGTGTAGATGATGGTGGCGATCGAGTCCGGGGTCACCGCGCGCCGGTGCCGGTGCACCACTTCGTCCTCGATGTGGGCGCCGGCCTCGAACAGTTCGGCCACCGCCCCGGCGTCCAGCTGCCACAGCCGTTTCAGCCGGGGCAGCCGGTCGATCACCGAGCCGATGGTCATGGCGTGGTCCTCGTGCTCCACCATGCAGGCGGTCACCCCGGCGTCGTGCAGCATCCAGTGGACCTGCTCGGCGGACGAGGTGGGGTAGATGGGCACGGACTGGGCGCCGACGGTCCACAGCGCGAAGTCGAAGAGCGTCCACTCGTAACGCGTGGGGCACATCAGCGCGACCCGGTCCCCGAACCGGACACCCTGTGCGAGCAGGCCCTTGGCCAGTGCCAGTACCTCGTCGCGGAGCTGGGTGGACGTCACGTCCTGCCACTCGCCCGCGTCGTCCTTGCGGCCGAGCGTGACCCGGTCCGGATCGTCCACGGCATGGTCGAAGACCGCATCCGCCAGCCCGCCGACCAGAGGCGCTGCGGCCATGGGTGGGACAGTGAACTCGCGCAATGGCCTGCTCCTTGTGGCGCTCCGCACAGCGCCGTGACGGTACCCCACCTCTTGCACGGGCGGGAGGGCCTGCGTGAACTGCGGACTAATCGAATCTTCACAGGTCAGCCCAGGCGAGGAGCCCCGGTAGGGGAACCTGTGTACGGATTACTGACCCTCGAGTAAGCAACGGGGGCCGGAATCTGCACGGAATCTGTACGGGGTGCTCACCGCCGCTCTACCGGGTGACGGCCTGGTTCGTACCTGCTGGAGCCGCTGCGGGCGGCTCGCCCTCCGGACTGGGCCCTCAGCGCCCGGCCGGCCCGTGCAGGCGGTCGCCTGCGGCGAGCAGCGCGGCGGCGAGAGCGGACGCGGCCTCCTGGGCGGCGGTACGACGGTGGCCGTGCAGCAGCACGAAGTCCACGGTGCCGAGATCGGGCAGGCCTGCCCGGTCGGGCACCGGGACCAGGCCGGGCGGGATCAGACCGCGCGTGTGCGCCATCACGCCGAGTCCCGCGCGGGCCGCGGCGACCAGGCCGCTGAGACTGCCGCTGGTGCACGCGATGCGCCAGGCGCGGCCGTCGCGCTCCAGCGCATCGAGGGCGCGGGCCCGGGTGACGGCAGGCGGCGGGAAGAGGATCAGCGGCACCGGCCGGTCGGGGTCCAGCCGTACGCCGTCGGCCGCGATCCACACCATGCGGTCCCGCCAGACCAGTTCGCCGTGTGTCGCGCCCGCCTGGCGCTTGGCGAGCACCAGGTCCAGCCGCCCCGCCTCCAGCCGCGCGTGCAGTGTCCCGGAGAGCTCGACCGTGAGCTCGAGGTCGACCTCGGGGTGGTCGCGGCGGAACGACTCCAGGATCTCGGGCAGTCGGGTCAGCACGAAGTCCTCCGACGCCCCGAACCGCAGCCGGCCGCGCAGGCGCGTGCCGGTGAAGAACGCGGCGGCCCGCTCATGTGCCTGCAGGATCGTCCGGGCGAAGCCGAGCATCGCCTCGCCGTCCTCGGTGAGCTCCACGCTGTGCGTGTCCCGCGTGAACAGCTGCCGCCCCGTCGCCTCCTCGAGCCTGCGCACATGCTGGCTCACCGTCGACTGGCGCAGGCCGAGCCGGCGTGCGGCCTGGGTGAAGCTGAGCGTCTGTGCGACAGCCAGAAATGTGCGCAGCTGGGTCGGGTCGTACATGAAACCGACCCTAGCCCGTCATCGCGATACGTGATGACAGTGAGAGCGGTGTACCGGATTCCCGATCTGCGCGGACGAAGGGACCATGGAGCGGGCACGTCCTGAACCGAAAGCAATGTGGAGCACATGAGCCGCCGCCGTACCCCGAAGCTGCCGTCCTGGCTGCCGATCGACCCGTACATACTGGCGCTCCTGGCCACCGTGCTTCTCGCGGCGCTGCTGCCCGCGTCCGGTACCGCGGCCCAGGTGGCCGGCGGGGCTTCGACCGGAGCGGTGGCCCTGGTCTTCTTCCTCTACGGGGCACGGCTGTCGACCCGCGAGGCACTCGACGGGCTGCGCCACTGGCGACTGCATCTGACCGTGCTCACCGCGACCTTCGTCGCATTCCCGCTGCTGGGGCTGGCGGCCTCGCAGGGACTGCAGCCGCTGATGCTGACCCCGGAGCTCGCCGCAGGTCTGCTGTTCCTGTGCATGGTGCCGTCGACGATCCAGTCGTCGATCGCCTTCACCTCCATGGCCCGCGGCAACGTCCCGGCGGCGATCTGTGCCGGTTCCTTCTCCAGCCTCGCCGGCATCGTCCTCACGCCGCTGCTCGCCGCCCTGCTGCTCGGCGCCGGGGCGGGCGGCTTCTCCGCGGACTCGCTGCTGAAGATCGTGCTTCAGCTGCTGGCGCCGTTCCTGGCGGGGCAGCTGCTGCGCCGGTGGGTGGGCGGGCTGCTGGCCCGCCACAAGCAGGCGCTCGGCTTGGTCGACCGGGGCTCGATCCTGCTGGTCGTCTACACGGCCTTCAGCGAGGGCATGGTCCAGGGCGTCTGGCACCAGGTCACCCCCGCCCGGCTGGGCGCGCTGCTCGGTGTGGAGGCGCTGCTGCTCGCGGCGATGCTGACGCTGACCTGGCTCGGTGCGAAACGGCTGGGCTTCGGGCGGGCGGACCGTGTCGCCATCCAGTTCGCCGGCTCGAAGAAGAGCCTGGCGGCGGGGCTGCCGATGGCGGCGGTGCTCTTCGGGGCGCAGGCGAGCCTGGCGGTGCTGCCGCTGATGCTGTTCCACCAGATGCAGCTGATGGTGTGCGCGGTGATCGCCAAGCGGCGCGGCGGCGACGCGGAGGCGTCGGAGCCGCCTGCTTCCACCGGGTCGCGGACCCCGGACCGCCGGGTGCCAGAGCCCACGGGTCTCTGATCTCGGCCGCCGGGACAAGGGCACGGCGCCGGACGTCCGATGGGACAGCGTCATGCGGTTCCCACGTGTGGTTGCAGAGGAGGGCCGGGTTCGTGGCCTGGGTGACTGTTGTCAGCGTTTCCATCAGCGACGAGCCCGTTGGGGGACGCGGATCGTCTGCAGCGGCTCTTCGGCATCGGGCAGCGTCGAGCGCGTCGAACAGGCTCGGCCCGGCGAGGTCACGGTCCTGCCGGAGGAGGGGAACGGTGCGCGCTTCCTCGTGCTCAGCGGCGAGAGCCCCCGGCCATGAGATCTGCGTCCCGTGGCTGTTGGTGGAGAAGGAGGGCGCTGGTACCTCGACGGGACTCCGCCCCTCACCGGATCATCGTGCAACGACTGATGCCCACACCCGCAGGACGTGACCAACGACTCGCCCTGGCGGCACGCCTCGCCGATCCGGACGCGCGCCGTGGCTGACAAGATCGCCGGGTGACGACGTACGCCCTGCGCCCCTTCGGACCCCGCCCCTGCACCCTGGTCGTGTGCCGCGGCTGCTGCTGCGGTGACGCACGCAAGAACCCCGGGACCGATCATGAGGGCCAACTGGCCCGGCTGCGCGAGGCGGCAGCCGCCTCGGGCGGGCGTCTCGCCGTGCGGACCAGCGACTGTCTGGGCCCCTGCGGACAGGCCAACGTGATCGTGGTCCAGCCCTCCACCGAGGGCCGCCGCCGCGGCGCCCGCGCCACCTGGATCGGCTGGGCCCTCGACGACGATGCGACCGACGACGTCATAGCCTGGGCGAACGCCGGCGGGCCCGGTCTCGCCGCCGTCCCGGCCACGCTCGAACTCCAGTTGATCCCGCCGCCCGCTGACGCCCGCCGTCGGATGCGCTGAGCGGACCCGTCGCGTGCCTGCCGCAGCATGCGCGCATCAGACCCCGGTGCCGAGGGCGATGCGCTCGTCGCCCGCATACACGTTCATGTTGGATCCGCGCAGAAAACCGACCAGGGTCAGCCCGGTTTCCACGGCCAGGTCCACCGCGAGCGACGACGGCGCCGACACGGCGGCCAGCACCGGGATGCCCGCCATCACCGCCTTCTGGACCAGCTCGAACGACGCGCGCCCCGAGACCAGCAGGATCGACCGGCTCAACGGCAGCCTGCCCTCCTGCAGAGCCCGCCCGACCAGCTTGTCGACCGCGTTGTGCCGGCCGACGTCCTCGCGTATGTCGACCAGTTCGCCCTCGGGCGAGAAGAGGGCCGCGGCATGCAGGCCCCCGGTCCGGTCGAAGACCTGCTGTGCCGCCCGCAGCCGATCGGGGAGGCCGGCGAGCAGAGCGGGCGCGATCCGGACCGGGGGAGAGTCGTCGATCGGGAAGTGGGCGGTCGTACGGACGGCATCCAGGCTCGCCTTCCCGCACAGCCCGCACGACGACGTCGTGTACACATTGCGCTCCAGCGTGATGTCCGGCAGCGGCACGTCAGGTGCGAGCTGCACATCCACCACGTTGTAGGTGTTCGACCCCTCGTCCGTGGCGCCCGCGCAGTACACGATCGAGCGCACCTGCGAGGGCGAGGAGATCACGCCCTCGCTCACCAGGAAGCCCACTGCCAGCGCGAAGTCGTCGCCCGGGGTGCGCATGGTGATGGCGAGCGGCTTGCCGTTCAGCCGGATCTCCATCGGTTCCTCGGCCACCAAGGTGTCCGGACGGGCCGAGACGGCTCCGTCCCGGATACGGATGGTGCGGCGGCGCTCGGTGACCCGTCCCATGGTGATCAGTCCCGATTCTGAACGTGTTGGAAGCCGAAGCGGCCCTTGATGCGGAGGTTGCCGTGGGTCACCGGGGTGTCGTGCGGCGAGGTGACCTTGACGGTCTCATTGTCCTGCACGTGCAGCGTGAGGTTGCCGCCGGCGCCGCAGTACGCGCAGACCGTGGTCGTCTCCGTCCGCGCCGCTTCGTCCGGCGGAGTCGAGGGCACCACAAGTCGCCGTCAGGAGTCGTCGGCGGTTGCCGCCGACGCCGTACCCGCCGTCCTCGGACCCTTCGGGAAGCTCCAAAGTCCGGACCCCGAAGCTTGTGGGATCACCTGCCCCTGTACTGGCAGGTAGCAGCCAAGACTGGGTGGCTCCTACATTCTTTGCTGAGGGGACCCTCCATCCATGACCGGCTCACGTGTCGTCGCCCTCGGGCACCATCAGCCCGCCAAGGTGCTCACCAACGACGATCTCGCGGCCATGGTCGACACGAGCGACGAGTGGATCCGCACCCGGGTCGGCATCGAGACGCGGCATGTCGCCGGCCCCGACGAGCCGGTCGACGAGCTCGCCGCACACGCCGGTGCCAAGGCGCTGGCCTCCGCGGGCTTCCTGCCCGAGGACATCGACCTCGTGCTGGTCGCCACCTCCACCGCGATCGACCGGTCGCCCAACATGGCGGCGCGGGTCGCGGCCCGCCTCGGGATGCGCTCGCCCGCGGTGATGGACCTCAATGTCGTGTGTGCGGGCTTCACCCATGCGCTCGCCACGGCCGACCACACGCTGCGGGCAGGAGCGGCCACCCGCGCCCTGGTCATCGGCGCGGACAAGATGGCCGAGGTCGCCGACTGGACCGACCGCACCAGCTGCGTACTCGTCGGCGACGGCGCGGGCGCGGCCGTGGTGACGGCGACGGATCCGGGGCAGGAGCCGGGCATAGGCCCGGTGCTGTGGGGTTCCGTACCGGAGATGGGGCATGCCGTACGGATCGAGGGCACTCCGCCGCGGTTCGCGCAGGAGGGCCAGGCCGTCTACCGCTGGGCGACCACGCAGCTGCCCCCGATCGCCCGCAAGGTCTGCGAACGGGCGGGCGTCGCACCCGAGGAGCTCGCGGCCGTGGTGCTGCATCAGGCCAATCTGCGGATCATCGAGCCCGTCGCGCAGAAGATCGGTGCCGTCAACGCGGTGATTGCCCGCGATGTCGTGCAGTCCGGCAACACATCGGCCGCCTCGATCCCGATGGCGCTGTCCAAGCTGGTGCAGCGCGGCGAGATCGGGACGGGCGATCCGGTTCTGCTCTTCGGCTTCGGAGGGAACCTCTCGTACGCGGGGCAGGTCATCCGCTGCCCCTGACGGTCGCTCGCCGAGCCTGCCGGCCGTCCGTCCCCGGCCGACGGCGGCCGGACGTGCGCCGGGGCAGACTGAACGGCATGGTGACGAAACGAAGTGCCGGGCTTCTGCTGTTCCGACGTCGTGACGATCGCGTCGAGGTCCTCCTCGGCCACATGGGCGGCCCGTTCTGGGAGTCCCGCGACGAGGCGGCGTGGTCGGTGCCGAAGGGTGAGTACACCGAGGACGAGCAGCCGATGGCCGCAGCACGGCGGGAGTTCGAGGAGGAGCTCGGACTCGAGCCGCCCGACGGCGACTGGCGGCCCCTCGGCGAGTCCCGCCAGGCGAACGGCAAGATCGTGACGGTGTGGGCGATGGAGGGTGACCTGGACACCGCCCTCGTCGTGCCGGGCACCTTCACGATGGAGTGGCCGCGCGGCTCGGGCGTCGTGCGGGAGTTTCCCGAGATCGACCGGGCCGAGTGGATCGGCATCGACGAGGCACACCAGAAGCTGGTGGCCGGTCAGCGGGTGTTCCTGGAGCGGCTGGACCCGCTGCTGTAACCCGCGGGTTCGGGCCGGCCTTACCACCCTTGTGCCACGCGGGCCGACATCGCCGGCGGCCCGCTGTGCTGTGTCCGGGCGCGGTCACTCACGAACCTTTGTCCCGGGTGTGGAGAAAGTTGTGCCGGAACTGCGCTCAAGTTCTTCCCAGTTGGGCAAAGCGCTGCTACTTTCCCCTCGAAAGCACGACGGAACGGCCTACTGGGGTCCCCACGCCGAAGGCCAGGGGAGGGGAGGGGCTAGTGAGACGTATGACGGCTCGACCCGCGAACGCGCACCAGGCGCGACTGCTCCGGCTACTGCGTGACGGCGGGCCCAACTCCCGCGCGCAGCTGGGCGACCAGGTGGACCTGTCCCGCTCCAAGCTCGCCGTGGAGGTCGACCGACTTCTGGAGACCGGCCTGATCGTCGCGGACGGACTCGCCGCATCCCGCGGCGGCCGCCGCTCCCACAACATCCGGCTCGCGCCGGCACTGCGCTTCCTCGGCGTCGACATCGGCGCCACCTCCATCGACGTGGCCGTCACCAACGCGGAACTGGAGGTGCTCGGACACCTCAACCACCCCATGGACGTACGAGAAGGACCCGTCGCCGTCTTCGAGCAGGTGCTGTCGATGGCCGCCAAGCTCAAGGCGTCCGGGCTCGCCGAAGGCTTCGACGGTGCCGGCATCGGGGTGCCCGGCCCGGTCCGCTTCCCCGAGGGCATACCGGTCGCACCGCCGATCATGCCCGGCTGGGACGGCTTCCCGGTCCGTGAGGCGCTCAGCCAGGACCTCGGCTGCCCCGTCATGGTCGACAACGATGTGAACCTGATGGCGATGGGGGAGCAGCACGCGGGCGTCGCACGCTCCGTCGGAGACTTCCTCTGCATCAAGATCGGGACCGGTATCGGCTGCGGCATCGTCGTCGGGGGCGAGGTCCACCGCGGTACGACGGGCAGCGCCGGCGACATCGGGCACATCCAGGTCGAAGCGGACGGCCGGGCCTGCGCCTGTGGCAACCACGGCTGCCTGGAAGCCTACTTCGGCGGAGCCGCCCTCGCCCGCGACGCCGAGGACGCGGCCCGCAGCGGCCGCTCACCGGAACTCGCTCTCCGGCTCGAGGCGGCCGGCCGCCTCACCGCCGTCGACGTGTCGGCCGCCGCGGCCGCGGGCGACGCCACCGCCCTCGACCTGATCCGCGACGGCGGCAACCGCGTCGGCCAGGTCATCGCGGGACTCGTCAGCTTCTTCAACCCGGGTCTGGTAGTGATCGGCGGCGGTGTGACCGGCCTCGGACACACCCTGCTGGCCAGCGTACGCACCCAGGTCTACCGGCAGTCCCTGCCGCTGGCCACCGGCAATCTCCCCATCGTGCTGGGCGAGTTGGGACCGGCCGCCGGAGTGATCGGCGCCGCCCGGCTCATCAGCGACCACCTGTTCTCACCGGCCTGATTCCCCGGACCGGCCTGCACCCCGCGCCACCGCACCCCGCGCCACCGCACCGCCGCACCCCGCACCGCCGCACCTGGTACCACCCTGCCCGCTCACCGGCCGCACCCGCCGAGGGGAACGTCATGGCACCAGAACCACCCCTGCTCACCATGTCCGGCATCACCAAGTCCTTCCCCGGCGTCCGCGCCCTCGACGGCGTCGACCTGGAGGTCCAGGCCGGCGAAGTCCACTGCCTCCTCGGCCAGAACGGCGCCGGCAAGTCCACCCTGATCAAGGTGCTGGCCGGAGCCCACCAGCCGGACGGCGGAGAGATCACATGGCAGGGCGAGCAGGTCACGCTGGGGTCCCCGATCGCCGCCATGCGCCTCGGCATCGCCACCATCTACCAGGAACTCGACCTGGTCGAAGGGCTGTCGGTCGCCGAGAACGTCTTTCTCGGACACGAACCCACCACCGCCGGCTTCGTCGTGCGCTCCGGTACTGCGCGCACCCGGGCGGCCCAGCTTCTGAAGCGGCTCGGCCACCCCGAGATCGACCCGGCACGCCTCGTCGGCTCCCTCTCCGCCGCCCAGCAGCAGATCGTCTCCATGGCCCGCGCCCTCTCCCACGAGGTACGCCTGATCGTGATGGACGAGCCGTCCGCCGCCCTTGACCCCGACGAGGTGGACAACCTCTTCCGGATCGTGGGCGATCTGACCGCCGACGGCGTCGCGGTCGTCTACATCTCCCACCGACTGGAGGAGATCCGCAGGATCGGCGACCGGGTGACCGTCCTCAAGGACGGGCGGGCGGTCGCCGTGGGTCTGCCCGCCAAGTCGACCCCGACGCGCGACGTGGTCGCGCTGATGACCGGACGCCATGTCGAGTACGTCTTCCCGCCGCGCCCCGACAACGCTGTCGCCGCCACCGGTGAACCGATTCTGCGGGTCGAAGGGCTCAGCCGGGATGGCGAGTTCGCACCCGTCGACATGGAACTGCGCCCCGGCGAGATCGTCGGCCTCGCAGGCCTCGTCGGATCCGGCCGCTCCGAAATCCTCGAGACGATCTACGGAGCCCGCCGGCCGAGCGCCGGCCGTGTACTCGTCGACGGCAGCCCGCTGCGCCCGGGCAGCGTACGCTCCGCCGTCCGCGCCGGCATCGGACTCGCCCCCGAGGAGCGCAAGGCGCAAGGGCTGCTGATGCTGGAGTCCGTCACCCGCAACGTCTCCCTCTCGACCCTCCCGCGGTTCGCCCGCGGCGGCTGGCTCGACCGGCGCCGCGAGCGCGCCGCCGCCCAGCAGGCCACCCGGGAACTCTCCCTGCGTCCCGACGACCCCGACGCCCGCATCCGCACCCTGTCCGGCGGCAACCAGCAAAAGGCAGTACTCGCCCGCTGGCTGCTGCGCGGCTGCCGCGTGCTGCTGCTCGACGAGCCCACCCGAGGCGTCGACGTCGGTGCCCGTGCCGAGCTGTACACCGTGATCCGCCGGCTGGCCGACGAAGGCCTTGCCGTACTCCTCGTCTCCAGCGAAGTGCCCGAGGTCCTGGGACTCGCCGACCGGGTGCTGGTGCTGCGCGAGGGCAGCGTCGTACACACGGCCGACGCCCGGCAGCTCGACGAGCACCGCGTACTCGACCTCGTGATGGAAGGGAGCCCGACGGCATGACGCAGCCAGCCTCTCCGGCGCAGCAGGACGCGCCTGTGACCACCGCCAAGTCCGCACCCGCGGTATCGGGCAGGCGACCCCTCGGACTGCACCTCGATGTCCGCAACCTCTCGCTGCTCGGCGTCCTCGCCGCCCTGATCGCGGTCGGCGGAATCACCAAGCCCGACGAGTTCCTTGCCACCAGCAACCTCCAACTGGTCCTCACCCAGGCCTCCGTCATCGGCGTGGTCACCGTCGGCATGACCTTCGTGATCACCAGCGGCGGCATCGACCTGTCGGTCGGCGCCATCGTGGCGCTCGCCTCCGTATGGGCGACGACCGTCGCCACCCAGGAGTACGGTTTCGCCGGCATCCTCTTCACCGCGTTGATCGTCGGTGTCGGCTGCGGGCTGGTGAACGGACTGCTCATCGCCTACGGCGGGATGGTCCCCTTCATCGCCACCCTGGCCATGCTCGCCGCCGCACGCGGACTCGCCCTCCAGATCACCGACGGCAAGACCCAGATCGTCACCGTCAACTCCGTGCTCGACCTCGGCATCAAGGACGCCTACATCCTCGGCATCCCACCGCTGGTGCTGGTCTTCGCCGCGGTGACCGCCGTCGGCTGGCTCGTCCTCAACCGCACCACCTTCGGCCGCCGCACCGTCGCCGTCGGCGGCAACGCGGAAGCAGCCCGGCTCGCAGGCATCGACGTACGCCGCCAACGCCTCTACCTCTACCTGCTGTCCGGACTGTGCTGCGGCATCGCCGCCTTCATGCTGATCGTCCTTGCCGGCTCCGGCCAGAACACCAACGGCAACCTCTACGAACTCGACGCCATCGCCGCCGCGATCATCGGCGGCACCCTCCTCAGCGGCGGCCGGGGCACCATCGCCGGCTCGGTCCTCGGCGTCCTCGTCTTCACCACGATCACCAACATCTTCGCGCTCAACAACCTGGAGAGCGCCGTCCAGCAGATCGCCAAGGGCGCCATCATCGTCGCCGCCGTACTGATCCAGCACCGCACCCTGCGCGGCGGCGAGGCCTGACCTCCCCGCTCGCCCCTCACGTCCCCCACCCCTGTTGCACCGCCCAGCCGAAGGGTTGATCCGTCATGCCAGAAATCCCCGCCACCAGCCGCAGAGGACTGCTCTTCGGCACCGCCGCCGTCTCCGCCGGCGCGCTGCTGACCGCCTGCACCAGCAACGAACCCAAGAAGCAGGAGCCGGCCGCCCAGAACGCGCCCTCCGCCGACGACAAGCCGGGCAAGCCCGTCACCATCGGATTCGCCGGCCCCCAGGCCGACCACGGCTGGCTGAACGCCATCAACGACAACGCCAAGTCCCGGGCCAAGAAGTACTCCGACGTGACCCTGGAGATCACCGAAGGTTCCAACGACACGGCGATCCAGATCGGCCAGGTCCAGACCCTGATCAACAAGAAGGTCGACGTGCTGGTGATCCTGCCCGCCGACGGCAAGGCGCTCACCCAGGTCGGCCTGCAGGCCATGAAGGCGGGTATCCCCGTCGTCAATCTGGACCGGATCTTCGCCACCCCGCAGGCCTACCGCTGCTGGATCGGCGGCGACAACTACGGCATGGGCCTCAACGCCGGCAACTACATCGGCGAGCAGCTCAAGGACAAGCCGAACGCCAAGGTGATCGAGCTCGCCGGAATGGACAACCTGGAGCTCACCAAGCAGCGCACCCAGGGCTTCGACGACGCGCTGAAGAACTACCCCAACATCAAGAAGGTGGCCCGGCAGGCCGCCGACTTCACCGTCGAGTCGGGCCAGGCCAAGATGGCCCAGCTGCTCCAGGCCCAGTCGAAGTTCGACGCCCTGTGGAACCACGACGACGACCAGGGCGTGGGCGCGCTGCGCGCCATCGCCCAGGCCGGCCGCAAGGACTTCCTGATGGTCGGCGGTGCCGGCGCCAAGTCCGCGATGGACGCCATCAAGGCCGACAACAGCGTCCTCAAGGCGACTGTCCTGTACCCGCCGACCATGGCGGCCTCCGCCATCGACCTCGCCCGCGCACTCGGGCAGGGCAAGGGCATCAGCGGGATGTCCGAACTGGAGATCCCCGCCTCGCTGACCCTGTACTCGGCCGTCGTGACCAAGGACAACGTCGACGAGTACCTGCCCACCGGCTTCAGCTGACCGGCGCGCCCGCCCCCACCGAGCACACCGACGAGGAGGAATCCGTATGGAGCACACGGACAGCGAGGCCGCGCCGCCGACACTCGGCGTCGGCATGGTCGGCTACGCCTTCATGGGCGCCGCCCATTCGCAAGGGTGGCGCACCGCGGGACGCGTCTTCGACCTGCCGCTGCGGCCGGTCCTCGCCGCGATCGGCGGCCGTGACGCGCAGGCCGTGCGGGCCGCGGCCGGCAAACACGGCTGGGCCGCGGCGGAGACCGACTGGCGCGCCCTCGTGGCCCGCGACGATGTGCAGCTGGTCGACATCTGCACACCGGGGGACAGCCATGCGGAAATCGCCATCGCGGCGCTGGAGGCGGGAAAGCACGTCCTGTGCGAGAAGCCGCTCGCCAATTCGGTGGCCGAGGCCGAGGCCATGGTCACGGCCGCCGAAGCGGCAAGGGCGCGTGGCCAAGTGGCCATGGTCGGCTTCAACTACCGGCGGGTGCCGGCCATCACCTACGCCCGGAGCCTGATCGCCGAGGGCAGGCTGGGCACCCTGCGCCATGTCCGGGTGACCTACCTCCAGGACTGGCTGGTCGACCCGGAGTTCCCGCTGACCTGGCGGCTCAAGGCCGAGCGCGCGGGCTCCGGGGCGCTCGGCGATCTCGGGGCGCACATCGTCGACCTCGCGCAGTACCTCGCGGGGGAGCTGCTGGTCGGCGTCTCGGCGCAGTTGGAGACCTTCGTACGAGAACGGCCGCTGCTCGCGGGCGCCTCGGCCGGACTGTCCGCGTCCGGCGGCATCGAGCGCGGTCCGGTCACCGTCGACGACGCCGCCCTGTTCACCGGCCGGCTCGCCTCGGGGGCGCTGGCCTCCTTCGAGGCGACCCGGATGGCGTCGGGCCGCAAGAACGCGCTGCGGCTCGAGATCAACGGTGAGCTCGGCTCGCTCGCCTTCGACCTGGAGCGGCTGAACGAGCTCTCGTTCCACGACCACAGCGAGCCCGCCACCACGGCCGGATTCCGGCGGATCCTGGTCACCGAGGCGGAGCACCCGTACCTCGAGGCCTGGTGGCCGCCGGGCCATGCGCTCGGCTACGAGCACACCTTCGCCCACCAGGCCCGTGACCTGGTACTCGCGATCGCCGCGGAGGCCGACCCGGCGCCGTCGTTCGCCGACGGGCTACAGGTGCAGCGCGTGCTCGCGGCGGTGGAGGAGAGCGTCGCGAAGAACGCCGCGTACACCCCCGTACCCACAGCACAAGCGGCCCCGGCCGCGTAGACACAGCCTCAGGAGGAGGTCCGATGCCACGCCCGTTCACGCTGTTCACCGGCCAGTGGGCCGATCTGCCGCTGGAGGAGGTCTGCCGGCTCGCCCGGGACTTCGGTTACGACGGTCTCGAACTCGCCTGCTGGGGCGACCACTTCGAGGTCGACAAGGCGCTCGCCGACCCGTCCTACCTGGACGGGCGGCGTGCACTCCTCGACAAGTACGGACTCAAATGCTGGGCGATCTCCAACCATCTGGTCGGCCAGGCCGTCTGCGACAACCCCATCGACGAACGGCACCAGGGCATTCTGCCCGCCCGTATCTGGGGCGACGGCGAAGCGGAGGGCGTACGGCAGCGGGCCGCAGCGGAGCTCAAGGACACCGCCAGGGCCGCGGCCGCCTTCGGGGTGCGCACGGTCATCGGCTTCACCGGCTCGTCCATCTGGCATCTGGTGGCAATGTTCCCGCCGGTCCCGGAGCGGATGATCGACCGTGGTTACGAGGACTTCGCGGAGCGCTGGAACCCGATCCTCGACGTCTTCGAGGCCGAGGGCGTGCGCTTCGCCCACGAGGTGCACCCCAGCGAGATCGCCTACGACTACTGGACGACCAAGCGTGCCCTGGAGGCGGTCGGCAACCGGCCCGCCTTCGGGCTCAACTTCGACCCGAGCCACTTCGTGTGGCAGGACCTGGACCCGGTCGGCTTCCTGTACGACTTCCGGGACCGGATCTACCACGTCGACTGCAAGGAGGCCCGCAAGCGCCTCGACGGGCGCAACGGGCGGCTCGGCTCCCATCTGCCGTGGGGAGACCCGCGGCGCGGCTGGGACTTCGTCTCGGCCGGGCACGGTGACGTGCCCTGGGAGGACGTGTTCCGGATGCTGCGCTCCATCGGTTACGACGGCCCGGTCTCGGTGGAGTGGGAGGACGCGGGAATGGACCGGCTGCAGGGCGCCCCGGAAGCGCTTGCCGGTCTGAAGCGGTTCGACTTCGACCCGCCCAGCGCCTCCTTCGATGCCGCGTTCGGCGGTGGCGACCAGTAGAAAACAGCAGGTGCCGAGCCCGGCGGTGCATCCGCCGCCGGGCCGGTCCGGCCTGCCTCGACCCGGCTTTGTCCTGATCCGGGAGAAAGTTCAACTTCCTTGCTGCACAAGGGCTTTCCGTCCAGGACGAACCCGGCTACCGTCCCTTCAGGCGTACAGGACACAGGTGGTCCCCGGTGTGACGGCGCACTCCGGTTCCACGGAATCAGCCCGGCGCGCGGTGCGAACAGCACCGTCACGAGGGCCGGCAGCGCGGCTCCGCGCGACCGGTCCGGCCCGGCTCAGCACTCCACGGCAACCCGCCCGTTCGACCGGCCACTACCGGAGGACATACGTGCACAGCAAACGGCACAGAGCCCGCAAGGCACTCGCACTCCTCACCGGCAGCCTTCTCGCCGCCACCTCACTCGCCCTCACCGCGCCGCAGGCAACCGCGGCCGACCCGGAAGCGGCCGCAGCGGCCGCCGCGGAATTCCAACAGGTCACCCTCGCCAAGGGCGGCGAGGAGACCGGTGAACCCATGTCGCTGGCCGTACTGCCGAACCGCAGCGTCCTGCACACCTCCCGCAACGGGGAGCTGCGCATGACGGACGCCGCGGGCAACACCCGCGTGGTGGGCAGCATCCCCGTCTACTCGCACGACGAGGAAGGGCTCCAAGGCATCGCCCTGGACCCGAAGTTCAGCGAGAACCGGGCCGTCTACCTCTACTACGCACCCCCGCTGGACACTCCCGCGGGCGATGCCCCCAACGAGGGAACCGCCGCGGACTTCGCCAGGTTCGACGGAGTCAACCGTCTCTCCCGCTTCGTCCTGAAGGCCGACGGCACACTCGACAACGCCAGCGAGAAGAAGGTCATCGACGTTCCGGCGACCCGCGGCATCTGCTGCCACGTCGGCGGCGACATCGACTTCGACGCGGCCGGCAACCTGTACCTGTCGACCGGCGACGACTCCAACCCCTTCGCCTCCGACGGCTACACGCCCATCGACGACCGGCCCGGACGCAACCCCGCCTACGACGCCCGTCGCACCTCGGGCAACACCAACGACCTGCGCGGCAAGATCCTGCGGATCAAGGTGAACGACGACGGGTCGTACTCCGTCCCCGAGGGCAACCTCTTCGCTCCCGGCACCGACAAGACGCGGCCCGAGATCTACGCCATGGGCTTCCGCAACCCCTTCCGGTTCAGCGTCGACAAGAAGACCGGCATCGTCTACGTCGGTGACTACGGCCCCGACGCCGGTGCCGCCGACCCGAACCGCGGACCCGCCGGCCAGGTCGAGTTCGCCCGTGTCACCGGCCCCGGCAACTTCGGCTGGCCGTTCTGCACCGGCAACAACGACGCCTACCGCGACTACGACTTCGCCACCAAGACCTCCGGTCCGGCGTTCGACTGCGACGCCCCGAAGAACGACTCCCCGTACAACACCGGACTCGTCGACCTGCCACCCGCGCAGAAGGCATGGATTCCGTACAACGGCGGATCGGTACCCGAGTTCGGCACCGGCTCCGAGTCCCCCATGGGCGGACCCGTCTACCGCTACGACGCCGCATCGACCTCGCCGGTGAAGTTCCCCGAGGAGTACGACGGGGACTTCTTCGCCGGTGAGTTCGGCCGGCGCTGGATCAAACGGATCGAGCAGGGTGAGGACGGCGCCGTCCAGTCGATCAACCCCGTGTCCTGGACCGGAACGCAGATCATGGACATGGCGTTCGGGCCCGACGGTGCGCTGTACGTCCTGGACTACGGCACCGCCTGGTTCGGCGGCGACGAGAACTCGGGCCTCTACCGCATCGAGAACGCCACCGACGGACGCTCCCCGGTCGCCGAAGCGGCAGCGAACAAGACCTCCGGCAAGGCGCCGCTGCGCGTCTCCTTCTCCTCGGCCGGCACCACGGACGCCGACGGCGACGACCTCACGTACTCCTGGGACTTCGGTGACGGCGGCACCTCCACCGCCGCCGACCCCACCTACACCTACAAGAAGAACGGCACCTACACCGCCACCGTCACCGCCAAGGACCCGAGCGGCCGTACCGGATCCGCCAGCGTCCATGTCGTCGTCGGCAACACCGCACCCAAGGTGACCCTCGAACTCCCCGCTGAAGGCGCGCTGTTCAGCTTCGGCGACGAGATCCCCTTCAAGGTCACGGTGACCGACCCGGAGGACGGCACCATCGACTGCGCCAAGGTCAAGGTGACCTATGTCCTCGGCCACGACAGCCACGGACACCCGGTCACCTCTGCCAACGGCTGCACCGGCACCATCAAGACCTCCGCGGACGGCGGTCACGACCAGGACGCCAACATCTTCGGAGTCTTCGACGCCGAGTACACCGACGGCGGAGGCGGCGGCCAGGCCGCGCTGACCAGCCACGACCAGTCCCAGCTCCAGCCGCGACACCGCCAGGCCGAGCACTTCAACGGCTCCGCCGGCATCAAGACGTACGACAAGACGGCCGCGCACGGCGGCAGGACGGTCGGCGACATCGACAACGGCGACTGGATCTCCTTCAAGCCGTACAACCTCACCGGGTCCACCAAGCTCACCGCCCGGATCTCCTCCGGCGGTGCCGGCGGCTTCCTCGAGGTGCGCACCGGCTCCGCGAGCGGCCCGATCCTCGGCTCGGCACCGGTACCGGTGACCGGCAGCTGGGAGACCTTCCAGGACATCGACGTGCCGCTACGGGCCGTACCGACGAAGACCACCGAACTCTTCCTCGTCTTCAAGGGAGGAGCCGGGGCCCTGTACGACGTCGACGACTTCGAACTGTCCGACACGCCCGTCGACCGGAGTGCCAAGCGGGTCCTCGTCTTCTCCAAGACCGCCGGCTTCCGCCACGACTCCATCGCGACCGGTGTTGCCGCACTGAAGGAACTCGGGGCGGGCAGCAACATCACGGTCGACGCCACCGAGGAGGCCGGGCAGTTCACGACCAGCAACCTGGCCCGCTACGACGCGGTGGTGTTCCTGTCCACCACAGGTGACGTGCTGAACGCCGACCAGCAGAAGGCGTTCGAGAACTACGTGGCCACCGGCGGCGGCTACATGGGCGTGCACGCCGCGGCCGACACCGAGTACGACTGGTCCTTCTACGGGGGGCTCGTCGGCGCCTACTTCCAGTCCCACCCCCACATCCAGAAGGCGACCGTCCGGGTGGAGGACCACGACCACCCGGCCACCTCCCACCTGGACGAGGCCTGGGAGCGCACCGACGAGTGGTACAACTACCGGACCAACCCGCGCTCGCAGGCCCGGGTCCTGGCCACCCTGGACGAAACCACCTACCAGGGCGGCACCATGAAGGGCGACCACCCGATCGCCTGGTGCCAGACCTACGAGGGCGGCCGCGCCTTCTACACCGGCGGGGGCCACACCAAGGAGTCGTACGCCGAGCCCGCTTTCCGGCAGCACCTGCTCGGCGGACTGCGCTACGCGGCCGGCCAGGTGAGCGCCGACTGCAAGCCGCGGACCGGCTACCGGCCGATCTTCAACGGCAAGACCCTCGAAGGGTGGAAGCAGGCCGGGCCCGGCACGTTCGACGTCGTCGACGGCGAACTGCGCTCCCAGGGCGGCATGGGCATGCTCTGGTACCAGGCCAAGGAGCTGAAGGCGTACTCCCTCAAGCTCGACTGGAAGATGGCGGGCGACGACAACTCCGGTGTCTTCGTCGGATTCCCGGCCTCCGACGACCCGTGGTCCGCGGTGAACAACGGCTACGAGGTGCAGATCGACGCCACGGATGCCGCCGACCGCACCACGGGCGCGGTCTACGGCTTCAAGTCGGCGAACATCAAGGCCCGCGACCAGGTCCTGCGGCCGCCCGGCCAGTGGAACAGCTACGAGATCCGGGTCCAGGGCGAACGGCTCCAGGTCTTCCTCAACGGAGTGAAGATCAACGACTTCACCAACACCGACCCGGCCCGCAGCCTCAGGGACGGCTACATCGGCATCCAGAACCACGGGGCCGCCGACCAGGTGTCCTTCAGGGACATCCAGCTGAAGGAGCTGCCTTCGTAGGCGGCCCGCAGACCGACGGCGGGCGGGGAGGCGCCGTACCCTCCGCCCGCCGTCACCACCACACCGAAGGGCAGGGAGGGCAGCCGTGACCAACGGAAATCGACGTTCCGAAGGCACCGGGCGAACCGGAATCACCGGGCGGACCGCTCACAACGGTCGCACCGGGCGGACCGGTCGCACCGGAGTCTGGTTCGTGGGAGCACGCGGATCGGTGGCCACCACAGCCGTCGCGGGCTGGGCGGCCGTCACAGCCGGACTGCACCCGCCGACCGGCATGGTCACCGAGACGCCGGCCTTCGCCGACGCCGGTCTGCCGCCCCTGCCCTCACTCGTCTTCGGCGGACACGACACCGCCCACTGTCCGTTGCCCAAACGGGCCGAGAAACTCACCGGAGCCGGGGTGCTGCCGCACGGGCTCGTCAAAGCCGTCCACGGCGAACTGGCCGCCGCCGACGAAGAGATACGCGCCGGGGGACCGCAGCCGGGAGACACCCGCACCGACGAGGAACTCATCGCCGCTTTCAGCGACGACCTGAGCTCCTTCCGTGAGCGGCTCGGGCTCGCCCGGGTCGTCGTCCTCAACGTCTCCTCCACCGAGCCGCTGCCGGAACCGGGCGCCGTGCGGCTGGCGCCCAGCTCGCTGTACGCGGCAGCGGCACTCCGCGCCGGCTGCCCGTACGTCAACTTCACCCCCTCCACCGGGCTGCGTACACCTGCCCTCCAGGACGCCGTCGTGGCCAGTGGACTTCCCCACGCGGGCCGCGACGGCAAGACCGGCCAGACGCTGCTGCGCGCCGTGCTCGCCCCGATGTTCGTGCAGCGGGCGCTCTCGGTCAGGGCCTGGTCCGGCACCAACCTGCTGGGTGGCGGCGACGGTGCGGCGCTGGCCGACCCGGGCGCGGCGGCCGCGAAGAACGCGGGCAAGGAGCGGGTGCTCGCGGACGTGCTGGGCAGCGCGCCCGAGGGTGAGGTCCACATCGACGACGTCCCTGCGCTCGGCGACTGGAAGACGGCGTGGGACCACATCGCCTTCGAGGGCTTCCTCGGATCGCGGATGATCCTCCAGACCATCTGGCAGGGCTGCGACTCGGCCCTCGCCGCGCCCCTCGTCCTGGACCTGGCCCGTCTGGTGGCCCGCGCCCACGCTGCCGGCCTGTCCGGGCCGCTCCCGGAACTCGGCTTCTACTTCAAGGACCCGGACGGCGGCCCCGCCGCGCTCGCCGACCAGTTCGGTGAGCTGCTCTCGTTCGCAGACCGCCTGCGGGAGGCCCAATGATCCGGTCCCTGCTGACGCGCCTCGCGCCCGCCCGGCTGCGGCCTCGCGCCGAAAGAACCGCAGGGTCCGAGGACCCCGCCCGTCCGGCCGGCCCGGCGAAGCTCGCCGGTCCTGCGGGTCCAGGGCGTGCCGCCGGTCCGGCGAAGCTCACCGGTCCCGCCGGTCCCGCCGGCCCCGAGGGTGCCGCAGGTCATGTGGGCCCGGCCCACACCTCCGGTCCTGTGGGCCAGTCGGGTCCCGCCGGTCCCGAGGGAATCGGCGGTCCCGTCGGTCCCGAGGGTGCCGCAGGTCCGGCGGGCCCGGCCCGCACTTCTGGTCCCGCCGGCCGTGCCGGTCCGGCGGGACCGATCCCCGAGCCCCGCACCGCCCGGGCCGGACTTCGTGCCTGGGCCGAACTGCTGCGTATCTCCGCCCTGTTCACGGTCCCGGGCGATGCCCTCGCAGGCGCCGCAGCCGCAGGCGCGCGCCCGAACCGGGGCACGGCCTTCGCCGTGGGCGCGTCCTTGTGCCTGTACGAGGCGGGCATGGCACTCAACGACTGGTCGGACCGCGCCGAGGACGCCGTCGACCGCCCCCACCGCCCGATCCCCTCCGGCCGCATCACCCCGGCCGCGGCGCTCACCGCCTCGGCGGCCCTGACAGCAGCAGGTCTGGCCCTGGCCGCCAGGGCGGGCCGCCCGGCCCTGGCGGTGGCAGCGGCCCTGTCGGCGACGGTCTGGGCCTACGACCTCCGCCTGAAGCACACCAAGGCGGGCCCGGCCGCAATGGCGGTGGCCCGCGGCCTGGACCTGCTGCTGGGTGCGACGGCAACGTTGTCCGGCGGGTCCGCGAACGCGGTCCACAACGGCCCTGGCGCGCCTCGCGGTTCGGACCGTCGGGGGCCGGCCGTGCCGGCGGCGGCCGGCGTTCGGCGCACGCGGGCCGCGCACCCGGACACGCCACCCAGGACACCGCGCACCTCTCGTCCGGCGTCCCCGTCCGGTGCTGCGGGCACCATCGCGGCCACCCGGGCGGTCCGCGGCGTCACCTGGCCGCTCACGCGTGCCCTCGACGCCCCGCCCGGTGTCGCGACCGCACCCGGCACCGGGCTCGCACGGGCCGCCCGCACGGCCTGGCCGACTCCGCTTGCCGCAGCCGCCGCGTCCCGCGGTGCCGGTCGCGCTCCGGCCGACGGAGCGCAGCGCACCGTCCAGCCGATGGATGTGGCAACGCCCGGTCTGTCGCGTCCGCCGGGCGCGGACGATGCAGCGGCCGCTCTCCGGGCGCTGCCCGCCGCCGCGCTGCTCGCCGCACACACCTATGCCGTCACCTCCGTGTCCCGTCATGAGGCGCAGGGCGGATCCACCCTCGCACCTCTGGCGGCCCTCGCCACCACGGCCGCCATCGCTGCCGCGGTGTCACGGCCCGGCACCCGGCAGGCCCTCCCGGCCGGCGCCCGTCGGCGGTACGCCGCGCCGCGCCGCGGGCCCGACCCCGCCCGGGGCCGCGCACGACAGAGCCTGCCCCCGAGCGTCGGCACCGGCCGGGCAGGGGAGAACGCCTCGCGGCTGGTCACCTCCCTCCTCACCGCCGCCTACCTCCGCACCACCACCCAGCCTCTCCTCCACGCCGCACTCAACCCCTCCCCGCCCCTCACCCAACGGGCCGTCGGTGGCGGAATCCGGGCCATGATCCCCCTCCAGTGCGCCCTCGCCGCCCGCGCCGGCGCCAACGTCACCGGCCTCGCCGTCATGGGACTCGCACCACTCGGCCGAACACTCGCCCGGAAAGTGAGCCTGACATGAGTCCCGCGCCGGCCCCCGCGCCCCACCTCCGCCTCGGCTACGGCACCAACGGCCTCACCGACCTCCGGCTCGACGACGCCCTCGCCCTCCTCGCCGACCTCGGGTACGACGGCGTCGGGCTGACCCTCGACCACATGCACCTCGACCCCCTCGCCCCCGACCTCGCGGCCCGCACCGCCCGCGTGGCCCGCAGGCTCGGTGAACTCGGCCTCACCGCGACCGTCGAGACCGGCGCCCGCTATGTCCTCGACCCCCGTCGCAAGCACGGCCCGTCCCTCCTCGACCCCGACCCGGACGCCCGGGCCGCCCGCACCCGGCTGCTGATCACCGCCGTGCGCGTCGCTGCCGACCTCGGTGCCCATGCCGTGCACTGCTTCAGTGGCATCACCCCGCCCGGCACCGACCCCGACACCGCCTTCAAGCGCCTGGAGGAGGCGCTCCTGCCCGTCCTCGACGCCGCCGCGACCGCGGGCGTGCCGGTCGCGATCGAGCCCGAACCCGGCCACCTGGTCGAAGCCCTCGCCGACTTCCACCACCTGCGCACCTGCCTCGGCAACCCCGCGCCCCTCGGCCTCACCCTCGACATCGGCCACTGCCAGTGCCTGGAACCCCTGCCCCCTGCCGACTGCATCCGCGAGGCCGCGCCCTGGCTGCGACACGTCCAGATCGAGGACATGCGCCGGGGCGTCCACGAGCACCTGCCCTTCGGTGACGGCGAGATCGACTTCCCGCCCGTGCTCGACGCCCTCGCAGCCACCGGCTACCAGGGCCTGACCGTCGTCGAGCTGCCCCGTCACTCCCACGCGGGCCCCGAACTCGCCCGTGCCTCGATCGAGTTCCTCCGCCCGAAGGGAGCACCGGCATCATGACCCCCTCCCGCAGGGACATCGACGCCCGTCTCGACGAACCGGCTCGCACATGGCTCGGCGACGCCCTCGCCGAAGCCATCCGCGCGGCCGCCGAGGCGGCCCCGTCGCCCTCCCCGTACGCCACCCACACCTGGGAACTCCGCTTCGCCGCCGCCGGACGGCACTGCGGCCCGGCCAACGCCGACTCCGTGCGCACCCTCCTCCTCGTCGCAGCGCACGCGGGCGTGGAGACCCTCACCCGCCTCTACCAGCAGGGCACCGCAGCCGAACGCCGCGCCGTGCTTCTCGCATTGCCCGCCCTGATCGACGGCCCCGTCGCCCTGCCCCTGGTCGAGGACGCCCTGCGCACCAACGACACCCGCCTCGTCGAAGCGGCCGTCGGCCCCTATGCCGCCACCCACCTCGACACCCACGCCTGGCGACACGCCGTCCTCAAGTGCCTGTTCACCGGTGTGCCCCTCGACGCCGTCGCCGGATTGGACCGCCGCGCCCAGGGCGACGGCGAACTCTCCCGGATGCTGACCGACTACGCCGCCGAGCGCACCGCCGCCGGCCGCGACATCCCCCACGATCTGACGCGCGTGCTGGCCCTGACCGGCGGAAAGTCCGAGCAATCCGAGCACTCCGAGCAGTCCGAGGAGTCCTGATGCGTATCTTCGACCCCCACATCCACATGACCTCCCGCACCACCGACGACTACGAGGCCATGTATGCCGCGGGCGTACGCGCGCTCGTCGAGCCGTCCTTCTGGCTCGGCCAGCCCCGTACCTCGCCCGCGAGCTTCTTCGACTACTTCGACGCACTCCTCGGCTGGGAACCCTTCCGCGCCGCCCAGTACGGCATAGCCCACCACTGCACGATCGCCCTCAACCCCAAAGAGGCCAACGACCCCCGTTGCACCCCGGTCCTGGACGCACTGCCCCGCTATCTCGTCAAGGACTCCGTCGTGGCCGTCGGCGAGATCGGCTACGACTCCATGACCCCCGCGGAGGACTTCGCACTTGCCGCGCAGCTCCAACTGGCCGCCGACCACGGCTTGCCCGCCCTCGTCCACACCCCGCACCGGGACAAGCTCGCCGGGCTGCACCGCACCGTCGACGTCATCCGCGAGTCGGACCTGCCGGCCGACCGCGTCCTGCTCGACCACCTCAATGAGACCACCGTAGAACCCGCCACCGACAGCGGCTGCTGGCTCGGTTTCTCCATCTATCCCGACACCAAGATGGACGAGGACCGCATGGTCTCGATCCTGAAGACCTACGGGACCGAGAAGGTCCTGGTCAACTCGGCCGCCGACTGGGGCAGGAGTGACCCGCTCAAGACCCGCAAGGTCGGCGACACGATGCTCGCGTCCGGCTTCACCGAGGACGACGTCGATCAGGTCCTGTGGCGCAACCCCGTCGCCTTCTACGGTCTCAGCGGCCGTCTCCAGCTCGACCTGCCCGGACCGGAAGGTCTGCACGAAGGCAACTCGATCCTCCGCGGCGGGGAATGAGGAGGCCACAGGATGCGCTTCCGCCACCCCGACGGGTCCACCGTCCACCTCTCCTACTGCACCAACGTCCACCCCGCCGAGACCCTCGACGGTGTCCTCGCGCAGCTGCGTGACCACTGCGAGCCCGTGCGCAGACGGCTCGGCCGCGACCGCCTCGGCATCGGCCTGTGGCTCGCCAAGAACGCCGCCCACTCCCTGATCACGGACCCGGCAGCACTGCGCGGCCTGCGCGCCGAGCTGGAACGCCGCGGCCTGGAGGTCGTCACCCTCAACGGATTCCCGTACGAGGGATTCGGGGCCGAGGAGGTCAAGTACCGCGTCTACAAGCCGGACTGGACCGATCCGGTACGCCTCGCCCACACCACCGACCTCGCCCGCCTCCTTGCCGCGCTCCTCCCCGACGACGTCACCGAAGGCACCATCTCCACGCTGCCCATCGCCTGGCGCACCCCCTTCGACGAATCCGCTGCCGCCACCGCCCGCACCGCCCTGATCACCCTCGCCGAACGCCTGGACGCGCTCGAAGAACTCACCGGCAAGTCCATCCGGATCGCTCTCGAACCCGAGCCCGGCTGCACGATCGAGACCACCTCCGACGCGATAGGCCCCCTCACCGCCGTCGCCGGCAGCCGTATCGGCATCTGCATCGACACCTGTCATCTCGCCACCTCCTTCGAAGACCCGGAAATCGCAGTCACCGCTCTCGCGGCGGCCGGCATCGCCGTGCCCAAGGCACAGCTGTCCGCCGCTCTCCACGCCGAAAACCCCCATCTGCCCGAGGTACGCAAGGCTCTCGCGGCTTTTGCCGAGCCTCGCTTCCTGCACCAGACCCGCACCCGAACCGCCGCCGGCTTGCGCGGCACCGACGACCTCGACGAAGCCCTGACCGGCCGGGCGCTGCCCGAGGGAGCCCCCTGGCGTGCCCATTTCCACATCCCTCTGCACGCGCCGCCCGCCCCGCCGCTCACCTCTACGCTGCCCGTGCTGCAGGACACCCTGACCCGGCTCGTAGGCGGCCCGGCCCCCCGCACCCGCCACCTCGAGGTCGAGACCTACACATGGCAGGCGCTCCCGACCGCGCTGCGCCCCCGCAACCGCACCCAGCTCGCCGAGGGGATCGCCGCCGAACTCACCCTGGCCCGCGACCTGCTGACCGATCTCGGCCTCAAGGAACTGCCATGACGGACACCGCGCAGCCCACCCCCCTCCTCGTGCTGGACGTCGTCGGTCTCACCCCCCGGCTGCTGGAGCACATGCCCCACCTCAAGGCACTTGCCGGCTCCGGCTCGCAGGCCGCACTGTCGAGCGTCCTGCCTGCCGTCACCTGCGCCGCCCAGTCCACCTTCCTCACCGGCGCGCTGCCCGCCGAGCACGGCATCGTCGCCAACGGCTGGTACTTCCGCGAACTCGGCGACGTCCTGCTGTGGCGCCAGCACAACGGCCTGGTCTCCGGCGACAAGGTCTGGGACGCCGCCCGCCGCGCCCACCCCGGCTATACGGTCGCCAACATCTGCTGGTGGTACGCGATGGGCGCCGACACCGACATCACCGTCACTCCCCGCCCCGTCTACTACGCCGACGGCCGCAAGGAACCCGACTGCTACACCCGGCCCCCGGCACTCCACGACGAACTCACCGAGACATTCGGCACCTTCCCCCTTTTCCACTTCTGGGGCCCGGGCGCCGACCTCGTCTCCAGCCGGTGGATCGCGGACGTCACCCGACACGTCATGCGCACCCGCCACCCCGACCTGACCCTGTGTTACCTGCCGCACCTCGACTACGACCTGCAGCGCTACGGCCCCGACGACCCCCGCTCCCACCGGGCCGCCGCCGACCTCGACGCCGTCATAGCACCCCTGCTGAAAGACGCCGAGCAGGAGGGCCGAACGGTCGTCGCCCTGTCCGAATACGGCATCACCCGTGTCAGCCGCCCCGTCGACATCAACCGCGCGCTGCGCCGCGCAGGCCTCCTCGAGGTCCACACCCAGGACGGCATGGAGTACCTCGACCCCATGGCCTCCCGCGCGTTCGCCGTCGCGGACCACCAGCTCGCGCACATCTACGTCCACCGCCCCGAGGACCTCGACGCCACCCGCGACGCCCTCGCGGACCTGCCCGGCATCGACCGCCTCCTCGACGACGAGGGCAAGAAGGCCAACGGCCTCGACCATCCGCGTTCCGGCGAACTCGTCGCCATCGCCGACCCCGACGCCTGGTTCACGTACTACTACTGGCTCGACGACGACCGCGCCCCCGACTTCGCGCAGCTCGTCGAGATCCACCGCAAACCCGGCTACGACCCCGCCGAGCTGTTCATGGATCCGCTCGACCCCTACGTACGAGTCAAGGCGGCCAAGGCGATCGCCCGCAAGAAGCTCGGCATGCGCTACCGCCTCGCGGTCGTGCCCCTCGACCCCTCACCTATTCGCGGCAGCCATGGCCGCATCCCCACGAGCGATGACGAAGGTCCGCTCATTCTGTGCTCCACCCCCCGCGCTGTAAGCGGCCGCGTCGCGGCCACCGAAGTGAAGTCCCTGCTGCTTCAACTCGCTGGTCTCCACTGAATCACAGCCCACTGACAACGAGGAGTTATCCACCATGAGCCGCACGAGCAAGCACGACGATCCCGAGCTCGCCCACAAGCTCACCAGGCGAGGCATGCTCGGCGTGGCCGCGGGAGCCGGCGTCGCAGCCCTCCTCGGCGCCGCCGCCACCCCGGCCACCGCTCACGGCCACGGACGCGGCCGTCCCGTCCTGCCGCCCGGCCGGCTCGGCATCCAGCTCTACTCGCTGCGCGACAAGGTCTCCACCCTCGGCTTCGCGCCCGTGTTCGCGGAGCTCGAGAAGTACGGCTACGACGAGATCGAGTTCGCCGGCTACACCCAGGGCTCCGCCGGCCCCATCACCCTCGCCCAGCTCAAGCGGCTCGCCCGCGACCACGGCCTGAATCCCATCGGCAGCCACGTCAACTACTACAACGACAACGACCCGAACGCGTACAGCTTCGCCCAGAACCTGGACAAGGTCCTCGACGACGCCCAGGCCCTCGGCCTCAAGCACATCGGCACCGCGTCCGGCCCCTGGCGCTACGGCGCCACCGTCGACGGCTGGAAGCGCTGCGCCGAGGACTTCAACCACTACGGCGCCGAGGCGAAGAAGCGGGGCATGAAGTTCTACCAGCACAACCATGCCGAGGAGTTCTCCTTCGCCACCGACAGGCCCGACGTCCGCCTCTACGACGTCCTGCTCGCCGAGACCGACCCGGATCTCGTCTACCTGGAGATGGACATCTACTGGGCGTACGCGGGCCAGTTCCGCTTCGGCAAGCGCGCCGACGGCACCCCCGCGCCCTTCGACCCGCTGCGCTACGTCCTCGATCAGCCCGACCGCTACCCCCTCTTCCACGTCAAGGACGGCGAACACGACCCGGGCACCCGCGACGGCTACCGCATGGTCGACGTCGGTGACGGTGACATCGACTACAAGCGCTTCATCTCCGCGGTGACCCGGACCCGCGGCGGGCGCCTCGCGCACCACTGGCAGGCGGAGCACGACAACCCTGTCGAGTCCTTCACCTTCGCCCGCAGGTCCAGTGCCCATCTGCACTCGCTGCGCGAGAAGGACTGCTAGCCAGGGTCCGCCGGCCATGTGAACTCGGCTGGTGGATCAGGACCAGGCGCCATGCCGCCATGAACTGACCGATGTCGAGCGGGACTTCGTGCGGCTGTCGCTGCCACGGACGCCGACGGGGCGGACTCGGCCGGACGTTCTCACGAGGCTACTCGACGGGATCGTGCCGGCCAGGTCCGCGACCGCGCACGAGGCGGCAATTGCGCGGTGTCCGCCCTCCGGTTCGACAAGACCTCCAGGACCCCTCGAGCTGCCGACACCCCTCGCATCACCCCTGATGCGGGAGTGACACGCCGACGGCAATTACTGGAGGGACGGCAAGTTCGGGCACAGACGCTCGTAACGGTCGTCGCCGACGTAGAGACTCCACTCGTCCTGAGTCAGGTTGCGGCCCGCTCGACGGCACAGTTCGGAGGCCCACACGCGTGGCACGGGGGTCAACCGGGCGGTGCGGTCCCAGGAAGCGGTGGCCAGTGTGTTGCCGTCGGGGCTGAACGCCACCGCCGTCACCCAGCCCGTATGGCCGCCGAGTGTGGCAACCGGGCGGGCGCGAGCGGTGGCCCACAGGCGTGCCGTACCGTCCCGGCTGCTGGTCGCGATCGTCTCTCCGTCGGGGCTGAACGCCACCGCGGTCACCTCGTCGCTGTGGCCGGTGAGCGTGGCGACCAGTCTTTGGGTGGTGACGTCCCACAGCTGGGCGGTCCCATCGGTGGGGACGGTCGCCAGCGTTGCCCCATCGGGGCTGAACGCGACCGCGACCATGAGTTCGGTGCTGCTGTTGAAGGTGGCGGTCGGCCGGTGGGTACGGGTGTCCCAGAGGCGAGCGGTGCCGTCGGTGGAGGCGGTGGCCAGCGTGCGGCCGTCGGGACTGAACGCCAGTGCGTCGACCCAGCCGCTGTGACCGCGCAGCACAGCGGTCGGCCGGTGGGTACGGGTGTCCCAGAGGCGAGCGGTGCCGTCGGTGGAGGCGGTGGCCAGCGTCCGGCCGTCGGGACTGAACGCCACAGCGTCGACCGTCGCGCTGTGACCGCGGAGCACAGCCGTCGGCCGGTGCGTACGGACGTCCCACAGCCGTGCGGTCCCGTCCTTGTTGCCGGTTGCCAGTAATCGGCCGTCGGGACCGAACGCAACCGCGAACACCCGGCCGGCCGAGCCGGTCATGGTGGCAGTCGATCGGTGGGTACGGGCATCCCACAGCCGTGCGGTCCCGTCTCTGCTGCCGGTTGCGAGTGACCGGCCGTCGGGGCTGAAGGCCACGGCGTCGAGGTAGTCCTGGTGACCGGTCAGAGCCGTGATCGCCCGCCGGGTTTCGGTGCCCCAGAGGCGGGCGGTGGTGTCGGCGGAGCCCGTGGCGAGCGACTTCGCGTCAGGGCTGAAAGCGACCGCACGTACCTCACCCGTGTGCCCGGTGAGCGTGCCGGTCGCCTTGCGGGTCCGCAGATCCCACAGCCGGGCGGTGTCGTCCCAGCTGCCCGTCGCCAGCGTGCGACCGTCGGGCGCGAACGCCAGGGCACTCACGACACGTGTGTGCCCTCGGAGGGTGGCAACGTGTCGACGGGTACGCGCATGCCACAGCCTCGCCGTGCCGTCCGCGGAACCGGTGGCGAGCGACCTTCCGTCAGGACTGAACGCCACCCCGTACACCTCGCCGCCGTGCCCGGTGAGCGTGCCGGTCGCCTTACGGGTACGCAGATCCCACAGCCGTGCGGTGTCGTCCCAGCTGCCCGTCGCCAGTGTGTGGCCGTCGGGACCGAACGCCACGGCACTCACCCTGCTCGTGTGGCCGCGCAGGGTGGCGACGGGCCGGCCGGTACGCACGTCCCACAGCCGCGCGGTGCCGTCTGCGGATCCCGTGGCCAGGGTTTTCCCGTCGGGAGCGAATGCCACCGCCAGCACCTCACCCGTATGACCGGTAACCGTGACGATCGGACGGCCGGTACGCACGTCCCACAGCCGCGCGGTGCCGTCTGCGGAACCTGTGGCCAGGGTTTTCCCGTCGGGAGCGAATGCCACCGCCAGCACCTCACCCGTATGACCGGTCAATGTGGCGGTCACTCGACGGCTGTTGCCTGCCCACAGACGGACGCTCCTGTCCTTGCTCCCGGTAGCCACGGTGTGCCCGTCGTTGCTGAATGCCACCGCGGTGACCTCCCCGGTATGACCGATGAGCGGCCGAACAGGATGCATGGGGCTCGACAGGGCAGATTGGGCAGCCGCGTCGGTCCCAGGGACGGCCGCCTTGCGCAGACCGGCCAGGGCAAGGAGGTTCGCGAGGTCGGGCCGGCTTCCCAGGGTTGTGCGCGACTGTGCGGCGAGACTGCTCGCAGCGGCCAGCCGGCTCTTCCGGTCGGCCGATCTGCGCTGTCCTTCGGCGGTCTGCCACTGCCACACCGCGACACCGGTGGCCACCACCGACGCCACCACCAGCAGTGCGAGGGCCGCGGTGAGCCGCCGCAGCCTTTCGTTGCGGCGCCGGGTCGCTTCGGCCTCGGCCTCGGCCGCGGTGATCTCGGCCTCTGCCGCCACGACGCTGTCCGCCAGGAACTCCCTCTCCAGCGGGTTGAGGTCGGCACGGTGCTGCGCGGCCATGTCCGTGGCCTGGGCCAGCCGGTGCCCCCGGTACAGAATCCCGTGATCACGTTGCAGGGCCTGCCAGGTCTCGGCGGCCGCGGTCAGGTCGCGGTGCACGCGCAGCCAGTCGCGGTCCTCCACCAGCCACTCCCGCAGCTGCGCCCACGCTCGCACGAGTGCTTCGTGGGTGATCTGTACCGCTCCGTCGTCCGCGGTGACCAGGCGCTCCGCGATCAGGCGTTGCAGAGCGACGCGGGCAGGTCCGCTCTCGTGTGCGAGCTCCTCCTCGCGGACCCGGCGGCGCACGGCCCCACCGCCGTCGTCCACGGCAACGAGGCGGAGCAGCATGCGGCGTGCCGCTTGCTTCTCGTCCGGATCCAGGGCGTCGTACACCCCCTGAGCCGTGTGGGCCACCGCGTTCTGGATGCCTCCGGAGGCGTGGTAACCGGCGAGCGTCATACGGCGGCCGTCGCCCTGGGCCCACGTGGCCTGGAGCGCGTGAGCCAGCAGCGGCAGCGTGCCTGCTTCGTAGCTGCCGCCCCGCACGTCCAGGTCGCGCAGCAGCATCTCCACCAGTCCCGGCTCGAGTTCCACGCCTGCCGCGCGAGCCGGACCGGTGATCGCCTGCCGAAGATCGGGCTCGGTCATCGGTCCGAGCACGATGTTCCCCTTGGTCACCATCCCGGCCAACCCGGGTAAGGCGATGCAGCGGTGGAAGAAGTCGGCGCGAACGGCCGCCACTACGGGGACGGGCCGGCGATTCGTACCTCCGGCCGCCTGTGCGACGAGCGCGGACACGAAGGCGCGCCGCTCCTCGCTGTCCTCGCACTGGGAAAAGATCTCTTCGAACTGATCCACCATCAGCACCCAGGGCCCGTCGATGCCGTCCTTCGTCCTCCTCAGCTGCTCATGCAGCGCGTCCAACGGATGCGCCCCCGGCGTGAGCCGGACCGCCGTTGCGGGGGCCGAAGCGTCCGGCGACAGACGTCCCAGGCGCAGCTGGGGGACCAGGCCCGCGTCGAGAAGGGACGACTTGCCGGCGCCCGAGGCGCCGATCAGGAACAGGGGCGGCCCGCCCTCGACGCGGGTGCGAAGCAGCCGCAGCAGTTCCTCGGTCTGGGCCCGGCGGCCGAAGAACCACTCGGCGGTGTCCTCGGTGAAGGACTCCAGTCCGGGATAAGGGCACCGGCCGGCGGAGCGGCCGGGTGTGGTGCTGACCGCACCGGCGCGACCGTCCTGCGCATGTTCCAGCAGGAGCTGCAGAACCTTGTAGTCCCCACGCAGGCTCACCCATCGCTCTTGCTGTACGACCCTGCCCGCCTGCGACCGGGCCAGGCAGGCCTGTACGTACTTCTCGAACATGCCGTGGTGGGGTGCGCTTCTGCCCTTGCCGTTCTCGAGATCGGAGATCGTCTGCTTGGCGGAACCGATGTGTTCGGCCAGGTCGGTCTGGGTCAGCCCGGCTTCAAGACGCAGAGCTCGCAGCCGCTTCCCCAGCCGGCGCCGCTGCTCCTCGGCCGCGTCGGCTCCGCCCCCTTCGCTCATCCGCGTCCCCCGGTCCGGCTGTCCGGCGCAATCCGGCGCCGGTGGTTGTCGATCGCCTGCTGACCTGCCCCTTCGGCGTCCCTATCCGGGGTCGACCGCCACCGGTGAACCGCGGCGCTTCCCGGGTGCACGCTGGGCGCCGTTCCGATCCCGTCGGCCGAGCCGCCGAGCAGGAGATTACGGGCAACACGCCTGCTGCTGCCGCCACTTCGGCCAACACGAGCTCCGCACCCTGCCGGTGCGAAGGCCTTGGGGACCGGACCTGTCAATCTCCGACCGAAAGGATCACGGTGAACAACAAAGGGAACAACAGGTACTCCGTCCGGCGACTCGGGCCCACGGCCCTCTTCGGTCTGGTGCGAGGAATCGCCACCGCCGCGGGCTCGGGCGTGGTCGTGTGGATCACCTGGTGGCTTCAGGGCCGGTAGCCGTCCCGGCCGGCTCGATGGCGCCTCAAAGGGAACTCAGGCGTCCGCCTTCTCCGGACATGTGCCCGACATGTAGCGGAAATGCCCCCGAAACCGTCTCCGCCCGCCGTGCCGCTCCCGTCGGTGCACTGCCGTCGAAGGGTGCGGCACGTCACCAGGAACATCTCTCCAACTAATTGACGCTACTGACCAGTAGAGGGAATGTTTCATTCCGTACATCATTGGACGCGAGCATGCCAACGCCTGTTCGTTGTCCCGACGAACGGGCTCTTCCCTGCGCAGCATCGAGACCCAGGAGAACCCCCCATGCATGCACGTCAATGGAGGACGGGCACCGCGGCCACCCTCGCCGTGGCGGCTCTCACCACGGCCGCCCCTGCGGCCACGGCCGCCCAGACCGCCGCCCCCGCTGCACCCAAGACCGCAGCCGCCGCGTCCACCTTCAAGACCGACGTCGACTACGCCACCTGGCAGCGCGATGTGGCGGCCGTCATCAACGTCGCCCGCCCCTACATCGAGCAGAGGACCGCCAACGCGTCCGGCGAGAAGCAGGCGATCGTCCTCGACATCGACAACACCTCGCTCGAGACCGACTTCCACTACTTCTGGGAGCTGCCGACCCCCGCGGTCCGGCAGGTCCGCGACCTGGCCCGCTACGCGGACTCCCGCGGCGTCGCCATCTTCTTCGTCACGGCCCGTCCCGGCATCATCTACTCGCTCACCGACTGGAACCTGAAGAAGGCCGGCTACCCGGTCGACGGCCTTTACGTGCGCGACCTGCCCGACCTCTTCGACGAGGTCAGCGCCTACAAGACCGAGAAGCGGGCGGAGATCGAGGCCAAGGGCTACACGATCATCGCCAACATCGGAAACAACACCACCGACCTGGTGGGCGGCCACGCCGAGCGCACCTTCAAGCTGCCCGACTACGACGGCGAACTGTCGTAACACGCACACGAAAACGGCCGGGTGGCCGCGGTGACCGGTCTCCCGGCCGCCGCGGCCCCTTCCGCGTCCGGGCCGTCCGTCGTCTTCGGCACCGTACGGGAGGCAACCGGCGCCGATGTCGGGGTCGTGATCGTGTCCCGCCTGCCGATCGCCAGGACCGCCGTCACCGAGGCCGCCGGCGCACGTATCGGGCTCGCCGTCTCCGTTACGGAAGGCATGCCCGTCCGAACGCGGCGCCCGCGTCAGGACCGATCACCTTCGGCCAGTCCTGCGCCAGGATCATCACGGCCGACATCGCCGCGCAGCCCGGCCGCTTCGACGCCCTCCCGAAGCCGGGCACTCTCACGTATCAACTCATGTACGAGCTTCGGGAGATAGGTTGCTCGTCCGCGGTCGGCATCGGCGGCGACCCGGTCGTCGGCACCACCCACACCGACAGCCTCGCGCCCTTCGAGAACGACCCGGACACCGAACTCGTCGTGCTCATCGGAGAGATCGGAGGTGACGCGGAGGAGCGCGCGGCGGTGTACGTCGCCGAGCACGTCACCAAGCCCTTCGCCGGCCGCATCGCAGGCTTCACCACCCCGAGAGCAGGACGACGGGCCACGCCGGAGCGATCATCCCGGGCGCCCGGCGGCACGGCCGAAGCCGAGCAACGCGCCCCGAAGCGGCGGGCGTCCGTGCCGGTTCGACGCCGACCGGGACCTCACGCCTTGTGCACGCGCGCCTTGCGCAGTCCGCAGGCTGAGAACTCTCACTCATTCAGCGGCAGTTGTGAGTAAGCCTGTTACTTACGGGTAACGCTTCGGGCGAATCTCCTGGGGCGACCCGGCGTGTGCGAGCCGGCCGCCCACCCCCTTCGTGATGGCCACCTCCCGCCCCGAACGAGCGGAGAACCACCTCATGACACCCACCCTCAGCCTCAAGCCGGGCACCGCCTGGCCCGACGCCTGGCAGCGCTGCATCGTCACCGCGCCCGAGTCCTTCCGCGACGACCGCGTCCTCAACCTCTGGGGCGCCGAGTGGCATGCCGACGGCCGCGCCCTGCCCGCCACCAGCCCGATCGACCTCAGCCCCATCGCCGGCCCGCCCCGATTGGGCGCGGCCACCGCCCGGCAGGCCGTGCGCGCCTCGCTCGACCAGCACCGCGCCTGGCGGCACGTCCCTCTGCCGGAGCGCCGCGCTCGCGTCGCCGCGGCCCTCGACGCCCTGACCGAACACCGCGAACTGCTCGCCCTGCTTCTCGTCTGGGAGATCGGCAAGCCCTGGCGGCTCGCCCAGGCCGACGTCGACCGTGCGATCGACGGAGTGCGCTGGTACGTCGAGGGCATCGAGCCCATGCTCGAGGGCCGCTCCCCGCTGGACGGCCCCGTCTCCAACATCGCCAGCTGGAACTACCCGATGTCCGTCCTGGTCCACGCCATGCTGGTGCAGGCCCTGGCCGGCAACGCGGTCATCGCCAAGACCCCGACCGACGGCGGCGTCGCCTGCCTCACCCTGGCCTGCGCGCTCGCCGCCCGCGAGGGCATCCCCGTCACGCTGGTCAGCGGCAGCGGCGGCGAACTGTCCGAGGCATTGGTCCGCTCCCCGGAGATCGGCTGCGTCTCCTTCGTCGGCGGCCGCGACACCGGCGCCCGTATCGCCACCGCCGTCGCCGACCTCGGCAAGCGCCACATCCTGGAGCAGGAGGGCCTCAACACCTGGGGCATCTGGCACCACACCGACTGGCCGGCCCTGACCTCGGTCATTCCGAAGCTGTTCGACTACGGCAAGCAGCGCTGTACGGCGTACCCGCGCTTCGTCGTCCAGCGCGAGGCGTTCGCGGACTTCCTGGCCGCCTACCTCCCCGCCGTACGCGACATCCGCATCGGTCACCCCCTCGCGGTCGAGAACCCTGCAGACCCACTGCCCACCCTGGACTTCGGCCCGCTCATCAACGCCGCCAAGGCCAAGGAACTCGCCGACCAGGTGGCCGAGGCCATCGACCGCGGCGCCGTCCCGCTCCACCGGGGCGCGCTGACCGACGGTCACTTCCTCGAGGGCCAGGACACCTCCGCCTACCTCCCGCCCGTGACCCTCCTCAACCCGCCCCCGTCCTCCCCGCTGCACCACGCGGAACCTTTCGGCCCCGTCGACACCATCGTCCTGGTCGACACGGAGGCGGAACTTCTCGCCGCGATGAACGCCTCCAACGGCGCCCTCGTCGCGACCCTGTCGACGGACGACCCGGCAACGTTCGAGCGCCTCGCCCCGCAGATCCGCGCCTTCAAGACCGGGCATGGCAAGCCGCGTTCCCGCGGCGACCGCGAGGAGCTGTTCGGCGGCTTCGGCGCGTCCTGGCGGGGCGCGTTCGTCGGCGGCGAACTGCTGGTCCGCGCGGTGACGGACGGACCGGCGGGGGAGCGGCTGCCGGGCAACTTCCCCGAGTACCAGCTCAACGCGTAATACGCAGCCCCCCTCTACGCGTACCTCTGCGCAATCCCCATGAGGTCCCTATCCGATGCCCTGGCGGTCGGGCTCCAGCGCGAAGGCGCGCTCGGCCGCCTCGGGTACGGTCCTCTCCACGGCCTGCACGAGCAGCGCCCGATGCCGCTCCAGCGGTTCCCGCCGCTCCGCGGGGACGAACCGCAGCAGATCGTCGATCCCGGCCACCATGCGCCGGGACACCTGCGGGCTCCCCACGGCGCACCCCCGGATCTCCGTGAACCCGAGATCGACGAGATCACCCCACTCGGGCACGTCCTGCACCAGCCGAACCACCCCCTTGCTGTCCCGGTGGTGCACAGCTCCCAGCGGCCGGTTCGAGACCATCGCCAGGAACAGCACGATCCGGTCCAGGCACTGCACGGCGGTGGTCGGGTCGTTCACGGCCGGCGAGAGCGCCCGCAGCGCGATGTCGGACAGCTGCCGCAGCCCGAACCCGAGATCCTGGTGGAACGTACGCTCCACCCCGACCGACACGGTGGACCGCAGGGCCCACCGGACCGGCACGTGCCCCGGCTCACCGTGCACGGCGATCACCGGCATCCCCGGCACCACGAAGTCCCCGATCCGGGGGATCAACCGCAGTACGACTCCGCGGCGCCGCGCGATGCGTACGAGCCGCGCCACGTGCACATCCCGCAGCGTCCCGGACCGCCCTTGGTGATTCACCCTGGCGACCTCGGCGGCCAGCGGCTCCCCCTCCGCCGCCTGCACCGGCATCTTGGCCAGCACATGGAGCGACTCCTTGGTCACCCGCTCCACCACGGGTCCCACCTTCATCAGCTGCAGCGTCTGCGTCACATAGGCGATGAACAGCAGCAGGCTGAGCGCCACCATGAGCAGGGTCAGCGCGCTCTGCACCAGCGGGACGGATTTCACCAGCGCCGGATCACTCTCGCTGTCGTACGCCGTCAGTACCAGCAGCGAGAGCAGGAACGTCGCCAGGAACACCGAGAAGGTGAGCTTGCTGATCCGGCTCCGGATGAAGATCCGCACGACACGGGGGCTGAAGTTCCCGGCGGCCATCTGCACGGCCACCAGCGAGATGCTGAAGACGACACCGATGAAGGTCATCATTGCCGCGCTGATCGTGGTGACGATCGTCTTCGCGTCCTCGGCGATCCCGGTGAGGTAGTGGACGTCGTCGTACTGCCCGGCCTCCTGGAGAGAGTCCAGGATCAGGGCGTCGAGAGAGTCGGCCGCCCACCACAGCACACAGACGAGCACGAGCGCCAGGGTGGGCGCGAACCAGAAGGTGTCCCGCAGATGCTCACGCAGAGGGGAGAGCGCCCTGGGCCGTCGATAGCTGCCATCACTCACGCACCCGACGGTAGTCTCACGCAGCGCATATGCACCGGTACACGCTGTATGCACCCTGCTCCCGACGCCCCAGCACACCCCACTGACCACCGGATATGCAGGTGAGAGGCGCCTCGAACCCCTGGTATTGTTGTCCATGTCGCCGCCGGGGATCATTCTCCGGTGCGACAGCACCTGGTCCGGGTGGCGGAATGGCAGACGCGCTAGCTTGAGGTGCTAGTGCCCTTTATCGGGCGTGGGGGTTCAAGTCCCCCCTCGGACACCACCATTGACGATACGTAGACGAGGGCCTCGACCTGACGGTCGCGGTCCTCTTCTCGTGTTCGTAACTGACGGTGATGCCCAGGGCTTCGTACAGTGGGCCTTTCTTGTCGGCGTCGGCTGTCTGGATGCGCTGCGCAATGTCTCCAAGGCTCTCAGTGATCTCCCGGATCTGCTGCGCGTCGAGTGGAGCTCCCTTCTTTCGAGTGGTGGTGGGAAGCGCGTCGAGCTTCTTTCGCGCCGCCTCTTTGTCCTTCTGTGCCTCGTTGATCCACTGGGTGACGACCAGGGGGTCGGCACCGGCGTCGAGGGCGGCTTGGTAGCGGGTGAGCCGTCGCTCGCAGTCCTTGATCGCCTGGCGTGCCTGCGCCTGCTCGGGTGTGTGAGTCTCTGCGGTGATCGCTGCGGTGCTGGCGAGGGCGAGCGCTTCAATGGTGGCGGTGAGCCGGTCGGGGACGAAGGCCCGGGCGATCCACCGGTCCAGGGCCCGGCAGACGGCGTCTTCGCGCAGGTAGACGGTGCGCGGGTGGGTGAGGTCGGGGTAGAGGGCCTGTTCCTGGTTTTTGAATTCGCAGCGGTAGTAGACGTGGTCGCGGATGGTGGCGGGCTGCATCTTCCGTCCGCACAGGGTGCAGCGGACCCGTCCGCGCAGGGTGTAGGGGCGTGCGCCGTGTTTTCCGGCTCGTTCCTGGCGGCCCTGGCTGCGGGCCCGCTGTCGGCGGACGGCGCGGGCGGTGTCGAAGAGATCGGGGCTGATGATGGCTTCGTGGGCGGGTTCGTTGGAGCGGATCCACTCCTCGACCGGGTTGTGGGTCATGCTGGTGCGGTGGCCGAGGGTGACGTCGTCGACGTCGAGGAGGCGTTCTTCCTTGCGTTGCTTGTTCCAGATCTCGTAGCCGGTGTAACGGGGGTTGAGCAGGATGGCGCGCACGGCGCCCTGCTGCCACGCGGTTTTCAGGCGGTGCGGGTTGCGGGCGGCGTCGTGGGCGGAGGGGCAGGGGACGCCGTCGCGGGTGAGCTGGGCGGCGATGGCTTTGTCGCTCATGCCGTCGACGTACTGGCGGAAGATCCGTTGCACGACGGGTGCGGCGGCGGGGTCGGGTTCGAGTTTGTGGATGCGCTGGCCAGCGGCGGCCTTGGAAGGGTTGGGGTGGGGTCCGGCGTCGGCGATGCGGTAGCCGTAGGGCGGTCGTCCGCCGAGGTAGCGGCCTTGGAGCTTGGCCTGGGAGCTCATGGCGGTCCGCACCCGGATCTTGATGCGGTTGCGTTCTCCTTTGCTCATGCCGCCGAAGACGGACATGACGAGGTCGTGGGCCTCGTTGTCGGGGTCGATCGGGCCGCCGACCTCGGGCACCCACAGAGGGATGCGGAAGTGCACGAACACGGGGAACGTGTTGCCGAACTGGTTGCCGTAGAAGGTGCGCTGCGGCTCGCCGATCACCACCGCGTCGAACCCGCGGTCGGGATTGCGCAGTGCTGCGAGGAGTTCGTTGGCGCGGGGGCGGCGCTGCCAGGGCAGGGAGCGGCTGTGGCCGATGTCGAAGTATTCGGTGACGATCTGGCCTCCGGCGGGCTCGATCAGGGCTTGGGCGCGGGTCAGCTGCCAGTTCCGCGAGGCCTCGGGATCTTGAAGGTCCTCGGTGGAGCAGCGTCCGGCGAACGCGAAGCGGATCACGTGCGGTGAGACCCCCAGTCTGTGCGCGGCATGGAGCGCGTTGCGGGCTGTCGTACCTTGAAGCGGGCGAGAAGAGCCAGCCGCCGCCCGCACCTCCCAGCTAGCCGTTTCCGGTCTCGGGGCACGGCCAGCTTGGATCGGCGATCAGGACGCGCAGGAGGGCGGCGGCGACGGACTTGGTCACGTCGGGTAGCTCCTCGGGTAGGAGCACGCGGATCTTCCGGGACTTGTCAGGGCCCGAGTACCGCTCGGATGGGGGCCGGGGCATGCGCTGTTGGGCACGGGGGCCAGAGAACGGTGCTGACACATCCCCTATAGAGATGTCGCACGACAGATTTGTCGTCCTGCGCCGGCCGGAATTCAAGGAGTGAGCTGGGGCCCCGTGGCCACGGGGCTCTGCGGGGGCTCCGATCGTGTGGATCGCGGGTGTCGTTGATGTTCATACTTCTCGTCTAGCTGTCTGGAGCCGGTCGCGGTAGGCATGGCTGAGTGATGCACACCGTGCTCTGTGTCGCTGGTCACGCGATCTGATGCATTGTCTGATCAAGCAGCAGTGCCCAGAATTTCGTGGTGCCGAGCGTTTGAGTCCAGCAACTTGCGCGGAGCGCCCAGCAGGTTCTTGGTCTGCTGGTGGTACGGGCTTAGCACGCTACTGACTTGCTGAAACAGAGTCTGCTGGGGCAGGTGACGGGTGGCTGGCCCGGGCATGGTCCGGATCTTGGTCCGCGTTGGCCTGAACATTCCCGCGTCTACGGGGACGACCTCCAGTCCCAGTTCATCGGGATCTCCGGGTACGGAACACTCCAGTGCGTTCGGACCTGACCTCGCCTATCGAGTTCGGGACCCCGATGCGGCGCGAGTGTTCCACAAGAACTGAAGCGGCGATTCCCGAATCGGCGTGTGATTTCTGCCGGGTGGGGCCTTCTCCTCGACGGGTGGTGCTGCGTGCCGTTCATCCCAAGGCCGACCGCGGTGGCACCGCTGGTGCGGCTGACCCGGCAATGACAGTCGTCCCCGGTAGGCGGCGCCGTGTACGTCGTTTCGATCTACGTCCATCCAACTGGACACGATGCGTCGTAGACGCGTTGCCTGACTCAGGGAGGGGTGGATAGCGTGTGCAGGCTTATACCGTCTTGATCTGGTGTGATGTGAGGAGACCCTTGCCCTGTTCCGTCGCTCTGAGGTCTGCCGGGAGTGGGCATGGCTGACACCGATCTTCTGCGTGCCAGCCGGGACGGTGATCAGTTCCACTATCACTGGGCGGCTCGGCAGGCGCTGAAGCTGCTGCTCCCTGGTGCCGATCTGACTGCCATCGCCATCGAGGGCGTGTCGCACGACGACACGGAGGGTCGCGATGGCGAGGACGTCATTGACATCGCCGAGTACTACGGCGCGACCGGGCTTCGCGAAGCGAACCGTGCGGTGTATCGGCAACTGAAGCATTCAACAACGCGGGCCACGGAGGAGTGGACCGTGTCGGGTCTTGCGGGGACGGTCAGCGGGTTCGCGGAGAAGTTCAGACAGATCCGGCTGGAGTCGCCGGGGTTTGAGCGGAAGGTGACCTTCGAGTTTCTTTCCAATCGGCCGGTCCGCGACTCCGTACTGCGAGCGATCGGGATCCTGGCAGCAGGCGGTGAGCATGGCACATACGCCCACGAGGTCAAATTCCTCAAGCAGTATGCGGGGTTTTCCGACGATGCGGACGGCGAAGCCGAGTTCTTCAATCGGCTGCAGGTGGACCCCACGGCTCCGGGCCTGCTACGGCTCGAAAGGCTGTTCCGGCTGGATTTGGCCGGATTTCTGCCCGGCGCCCCCGATGTGCAGCCTCTTCTGCTGAAGGAGATGATTGCGAGACGGGCGACTTCGCTCGAGACGAATCACGTCGTCGACCGCTCCACTGTGCTTACTGCTCTCGGGGTCCCCCCGGAGCGCGTTCTGCCTACTCCCAACCTCATTGACCGGCCCGGGCGCGTCATCGTGACTCCGCAGACTCGCGCGATCGCCGACGACATCGTGGGGTCCACCCAACGGCCGGTCATTGTCCACGCCGCCGGAGGCGTCGGCAAGTCCGTGCTCACCACGCAGATCGAACGGAACTTGCCGGCCGGATCCGTCACCCTCGTCTACGACTGCTTCGGGAACGGTGGTTACCGGCGCTCCAGCTCACCTCGCCATCAGCATCAACAAGGTTTGGTCCAGCTGGCCAACGAGCTTGCTGCGCATGCTCTGTGCGATCCACTGATTCCGGCCGGTACGGCCCAGCCGGCCGACTACGCGAAGGCGTTCATGGTCAGAGTCAGGGGCGCGGCAGAGGCCATCGCGGCCTCTACTTCCGGAGCGCTCCTGGTTCTTGTCGTGGACGCGGCCGACAACGCGGCTCTCATTGCGAGAGACGCTGGTGAGCGAACCTTCGTCGCAGATCTGCTTCGGGAGGCCCTGCCAGACAACGTGCGACTCGTCATGCTGTGCCGCACCGAACGCGTCGATCTGCTGGAACCGCCGCCTAGCGTCCACAGAATCGAGCTCGCGGGGTTCGGTGTCGTCGAATCCAGACAGCATCTGGAATCGGTGTTTGGCGCGGTCACCGAGGCGCAGGCGGCTGAGTTCCACCGTCGCACCGGCGGCAACCCCCGGATCCAGGCCCTCGTTCTCAGTACGGCGTCGGACCTCGACTCCTGTCTCGCCTCTCTTGGGGAGGCGAGACATCCCGACGTTTCCTTGTTCGACGAACTCCTGCAGAGCTTGGTGGACCACTGTAAGGACGCCAACCACCACCTGAGTGCGGAGATCGACCGCCTGTGCGAGGCCATGGCCGCACTCCGGCCGAGGATCCCCGTAGGGGTTCTGACCGAGCTGTGCGGGGTGCCGGCCGCGCTCATCCACAGCTTCGCAGCCGATCTCGGACGCCCGCTGCTCGTCGACGGTGACACCTTGCAGTTCCGTGATGAGCCGACCGAGACGTGGTTTCGAACGAGGTATCGGCCGACCGGCCAGTCCCTGATCGACTTCATCGACCGCCTGACGCCGCTCGCCGCAGGCGAACCGTATGTGGCGGCCTCTCTGCCTCAACTGCTGTGGGAGGCCGGCCAGGTCGACACCCTGGTCGAGCTGGCGATGACCGACGGCGCCCTCCCCGAAGGTGACGATCTGGAACAACGGGAGATCGCTCAGCAGCGGGCCCAGTTCGCCCTCAAGGCCACACTGCGCGTGGGAAAGGAGTGGGAGGCAGCCCGGCTGGCCGTCAAGGCTGGAAGCCTGGCCGCCGGACACTCCCGCCGACTTCATCTACTGAGGAGCAATACCGATCTAGCGGGCAAGTTCCTGGACGCCATCACAGTCGAAGACATAGTCGCGAACCGCAGCCTTGCCGCGGACTGGCCAGGTTCCAACCTTCACTTCGAAGGCGCCCTGCTCTCGTTCGCCGCAGGCCAGACCGACTTCGCCCGCAGTCGGCTACGCAACGCGGCGGAATGGCTCAAAGCGTGGGTGCAGCAGCCCGACGACGACAATCCGCATCGCCACCGCGTCACCGCGACGGATATTGCCGAAGTCGCCTTCGGACTCCTCAACACCGACGGCGTCGAGGCATGCGTCGGATACCTGGCCCGATGGCGCCCCAATTGGGTTGGCTTCGAGGCCGGAGTGATCATCACCACCCGGCTAGCCGACTCGGGTCGAACCGAGGAACTGGAGGCCCTCGGCCACGCGGCGACGCGCTCGAAGTACCTCCAGTTCGCCGTCGCCTACGCCGCCTGGCAGGCCAACCTCGTCTGCCAGGCACAGCTTGCGCGGCGCCTGGTGAGAATGCTGAAGCGCCAACGCAGACCTGTCTCATTTCGCCGGCATCGGGGTCTCCCGGAGGAGAACAAGGCGCTTCCGGCGGTCGGTTGGATTATCGCCATGGGCCTGCGCCACGGCGTGCTGCCTGACACGGAGGCCGAAAGGATCCTGCGCCTCAATCTCCCTGACGACCTGGGCCGGGGTGCCGGAAGCCGCTACGGCCATAACACCGACACACTCGCACTCCTGTGCGGCTTCGCGCTGATGTCGAAGATCCGGAGACTGCCCTTCGACCCAGACGTGGTTGCGGGCGACGACGTTCTGGATGCGCGGCAACATCCCCATACGTACTCGAGCACACTCAACGACCACGAGCAGAGCGTCATACCCCTCGGCGCCTGGGCCAGCCTGTGGATCGAATGCCTAGTCGGAGCCTCCGGCGACACAAAAGTACCGTTCCGAGATCTCGTGGCCGCCATACCGAGGAAGCATGGCGGACAAGAGTTGCCGTACTTCCTCTATCGAGGTGTCGCGCGACTCGGTGTCCGGATTCTCGCCTTCGGCTCTTCCGAGGTGACGCGTCGGCTCCTGCTCGACTGGTATCGGGCTGCGCAGAGGCACATTGCAGACGAAGTCCTGATCGACGCCGTCCGAGCAGCCGCCCCCGTCGACGAACTGCAGCACATCGCCATCGAACTCGCACAGTCCGTCGCCGCGTCGCTCGACACCACCCACGACAGTGCTGAGTACAAGGCGGAGCAGATGGTGAAACTCGCCCGCGCTGTCCAACGATTCGACACGAATGAGGCTCACGCCTACTTCACCCGGGCAATCGATCTGACCGACCGCGTGGGCGACGACGTACACCACCTGTGGCGGGCCCTCCTCGCCGTCGCCCGCCGAGCCTCCGAGGGAAATCACGAGGACGATCGCCGCGCGTATCGCGTTGCCCAGCTCGCTGAGAGCCTTCAGCCCTATCTCGGGGACGCAATGGACCACTCCACGGTCCTGAGCGCCATGGGCCACTTGGACCCTACGACCGCGACAGTCGTCGCTTCCCGCTGGCGTGACCGTCGCTTGTGTTCCGAAGGCCCGTTCCTCCAGGCACTTCTCGGCGAGGAGGCGGGCCCGCTTGCTCCATCCGCGGTCACTGCTCTGGCGATGGTGCCGTTCGACGGGCACCGTGTCGGCTCCCTCGACCTCGTCGAACGGGCCCTGCGCGAGGCCCCCCGCGACGGGGAACGCATCGCCGGGACGCTGGGAGAGTTCCTGCGGGCACGTCGCTTCAGCACCGCATCCTTCGAACGCCTTGACCAGACCGCCAGCGAATTGGGCATCGACCTCTCTGGAACGTTGTTCGCCGTCGGGTCCCGCCACATCGCGTTTCCGGCGTCATCCGGCTCCAGCTCTCCCCGATGGACGCGGGGTGAGGAGGACGATGCGCGAGCGACGCGTGCGCGACAGTTGGAGCACTCCCTGGCAGCGTGTGATCTCTCCACCGACGAGGGCTGGGAGAAGGCCCGCCAATTGGTACACCGTTCGAACCACCTGCTACGTATGGAGCAGGTCATCGACCGAGCGGTCAGGGTGCCCCTGCGCGAACTCGACGACGTGCTTGCCGCGTTCCAGTCCAATCCCCACCTCAGCACCTTCGACTACACACATCTGGTCAAGAGGCTGGCCGAGCTGCCCCTGCTTCCCCTGGCCGCACGCCGGCAACTGCGTCATCTTGGGGGCACGGTCGCCACGCGGTTTAGCCGGGAGCTGACCACAAAAGGCTACGAGCCGATCGACCTACAAAGCCTCGCCGACCTGGCCGGCACCCCTGATGCGGATCTGCTCGGAACAGCACTTCGGGAACTCGGTTCGCGGCCCGCAGCGTTCCTCCCCGAGGAGTGCCACCACCTGGCGGCCTGGCTCGCTCCACGGCTCACCGGCGTACAGGCGCAGGTCGTCCTGGATGACTTCGGGACCATGCTCGCCGACCTCGCTCCCCAGGACTCGGCCGACGGCGTGTTCACCGATCTTCCCGCCAAACCGGCAAAGGCCGCGGAATGCCTCGCAGGCTATCTGTGGGCGGTCCTCGGCGACTCCGAGCACGACGCAAGGTGGCGGGCCGCGCACTGCGTCCGGCTCCTCGTCGAACTCGGCTGCAAAGAAGAACTCGACGCGCTGCAGCGCTTCGCGCTGGGCACTCTTGACGTGACCCCGTTCCACGACGCTCGTCTGCCCTTCTACGGCCGACACGCCCTCCAATGGCTGCTCTTCGCCCTCGCGCGTGCCGCTCAGAACGCGGCAACGCATCAGGAACTCGCGGAATTCGAGCCGTTGCTGCGGAAGGTGATCTTCGATGACGGACCGCATGTCGTGATGCAGGAAAACGCGAAAGCGATCTGCCTCGCCCTGGCCTCTTCCGGCTCCGGAAGTCTGACAGCCGACGAACTCGACATCGTGCGCGGGATCAACAGCCCCAAGAAGGTTGTCAGCCAGTCATGGGCTGAACGCAGTGCAAGAGCACGGAATGAGACGGATGAGGGACCCCTCGCACCTGAGCCGAGCGACTTCCATTTCTTCGTGGACTTCGGAGACCGCTGGTGCAAGCCGCTCGGGGAAGCTTTCGGAATCTCCGAGGAGATGGTCCTGCGACTCGTGGGGCACACCATCACGGACACCTGGCAGCTCTCCTGCCGTGGCGCCCATGAGGACGATCCGCGCCACACCCTGAAGCTGTACAGGGAAGGAAGCACCTTCGCCCACCAAACGACCTGGCCGGACGCGGACGATCTGGACTTCTATCTCTCCACCCATGCCTTGTGGACCGTTGCCGGGGAGTTGCTGAAGACGCATCCCGTGTACCGGGACAGTGAGGCGGACTGCGACTTGTTCACCGACTGGCTCAGTGACTTTCTCCTCGCGCGCGGCGACGGCAGATGGCTTGCCGACCGGCGCGACCCCTCGCCGCAGAGCGTCTTCCGGGGGCTAGACGACTCACCAAAGCCCGGCTGGATCTGGCAGTTGAACAGCCGGCACTTCAGTGAGCGTCTCCTGGCGAGCGACGGATGGGTCACGGTCTGGGAAAGCTCCGACGACACGAGCTACGAGGCCGCGCAGCAAGTCCTGATCCGCAGCGCTCTGGTCACTCCCGAAAAGGCCAGGGCGCTCGCGCTCGCCCTGCAGACCGCCCCTTCGTATATGGCGTATCGCATCCCGGACGCCAACGACAGCGACTACCAGTTCGATGCCCAAGGCTTCCAGCTGAGCGGTTGGATTGTCGTCCCGGATGGGCGCGAAGGTCAGGACAACAGAGACCCTCTGGCCGCTCGGGTCAGGTACCCGCCGTATCGGCCCGCTGACGAATTCGTCGGTCTGCTGGGGCTGCAACCGGACTCAGATATGCGGGAATGGACTCGTGCCGGTAGCGCCGCCCTCCGCAGCACCGTCTGGGACGACACGGCCGCGACTAGTTCGGACCGAGTGACAGGAACGGAGGGACAGCGGCTGGAAATTCGGTTTGATGCCCTCCAGGAGCTCCTTTTTCTGACCGGACGCAGCATGATCGTCGAAGTGATGATCGACCGTACTCACAAAGACCACAGTCAGCCCTATTCGGTGAGGTATGACCACGACGATGACGAATCCCTACCCCCACGCGAAAGGTCCTACAAGATTTACCTCTACGATGACTCCGGAGGATGTCGCGAGCTTTGAGCGGACCCTCGAACTGGGCAAGGAAGTGGCCGCTGGCCTTGCGGAGCACGATGTTCTTGGCCGCTGGATGGCCCATCACGTCGGCGACTTGATCATCCGCGCGGAGACCACCCCAGAGGCGGACGCCGACGCCATTCGGAGTGAAACGGCGACCGCCGTCCTCGCACTCTGGAACCAGCGGGCCACACTCCCCATGCCCAATCCGCCGCTCAACGCGTTCGAGCCCGTATTCAAAGCGCTGGAACGGCTGAGCGAGGCCCAAGACCCCTGGGGCTTCTACCGGATGTTCCCGCGTGGGCATGAGCCCGATCAGGACGACATGGTCGCCGTACCGCTGCTACGGAACGCACTCGTCCTTGAGGATGCCGTCCGCCGCGTAGTACGAGAGATCGTCGTACTCGCTGCACGGGAAGCCGCCGACAATGAGGCGAAGTGGCTCAAGCTTTCGGAGCATCTCGAAGAGGACGAACAACGAGCGGCGCGGGATGCCGTCCTTGAGCTGGCACGCACCCTCGCAATGTACACCGGTGACGCCGTCGCCGAACCGGTTGTGGAAGCCGGTCACTCGAAGCTGATCACCACTCTGCTGAATGCCGAGGCGCAGCTGGCAGAAGTCCGCCGGGTTCTTGAGGCACGTCGGTCCAGGACGTCGTCAGATGGGGAGCCCGGCGCGCCTGCGTGAGGGTGCGCGACAGGTCTCACAGCATCCGAGCTGCTTTGGAACCACGGAGCAGTGCCGCCCAGCACCTCCACCGTGCCCAGCGTCTGGACCAGGTCGGACGTGGGCTGCCCACCGTTGCCCAGCCCACTGATCACTGGTGCCGCCATCCACCTCGCCCAGGTGCGCCCACTCTCGCGCAGCCCTTGGGCGTCGGTGCCGCCCTCATGGGCGCGTTCGCTGGCCTTCTCGGCGCCGCGGCCCGGGTCATTCGACGGAGCGGAAGAGCCATCTCGTCAGCCTTCGCCATCCACTGCTTGCTGCCCACGGTGCACGCTCGCCCCGGGCCTGCTTCAATGGCCCGTCAACAGGAATGTGACGTATTTCCGGACACCGAGGTTGCGGCGGGTCTCCGTCCGTGCGGTGCTGAGTTCGCCCGTCACCCTCGCTCGTTCCGCCTCGGCACCGCTCAGCTGCTTCTGGCGTCGCAACAGGTCGGCACGCTTGCGCTGGGTCTCCATAGCGCGCTGCTGGCGGTCGGCCGTCAGCCGCTGCCGTTCGTCGGTAATACGCTTCTGGAGGGCGTCCCGGTCCCGCTGGGCCTTGTTCTCCGACTGCTTTACCTCCCGGTCGTACTGCGCCCGCAGCGTGGCGATCTCTGCGCGGATCCTCGTCAGGGCTGGCCCCGGCAGCTTGGCGGGTGCGGAAGCCCTTGCCCGTTGCTCCAGGGACCGGCGCCATGCGTCGAGGGCGGTCGCCCGGGCTTCGCCCACGCCGGCCACGCGGACGTGGTGGCCGCCTGGGCGGACGAAGTAGGCGACACGGCTCCCGGAACCCTGGCTTTGGGAGTAGGACACCCCCGTGAAGTCGGCCGCGGTGCGGATACCAGCCTGCACCAGAGCCCCGACCGTCTTGGCGCCCATGTTCGACAGTGACCGCGCTTCCTGAATCGAAGTGGCGCGCAGCTTCGCCTCGACGTGCTGGCGCACCGCCGGTTCCAGCGCGGCGGCGATCATGCTCTGCTCTCTGGCGGGAAGCTCCGCCTTGCGCTTGCGGGACTGGTCGGTGCGGCGGTTCAGCTCCATAGTGATGCGAGCCAGTCCGTCGCGCAGGTCGGTCTGCAGGGTCTGGATGCGCTTGTCAGTGGCCGCGCCATCCTTGGCAGTGGCGGCATCCAGCTTCTGGATCTCCTGCTCCAGCCGCCTGTGGGCGCCGGCCGGATCCTTGAGTTCGCGGGCCCGGCGACGTAGTCCCCGGACCCGTTGGCGGGCGGTTCGATACTCCGGCCTGAGCCGCCGGCCTACGCCGATCATGGCGGCCGAGGCGAGTAGGGCGGCCCCCTGCGCGGCGGGCAGGTAGCCCTCCGGCTGTCCGACAGTGACCGCGAGCACGGCGGGGGCGGCGGTGCTCAGTACGGCGGTGGCCGCGGCCGCCAGGTCGCGAGGGCGGCGCCCGGTGAAGCCCGCGGAGGCGGGGGCCGGAGCGCTGGTCGGCACCGCTCTGGCGGGTGCGGACGCCACGCGATCCACCAGCCAGGCTGGGATGCCACCGGAAGGTGCATTTGCCGGGGCGGCGGCACCCGTCGTACCGCCGGTCGCCGAGGGAGCCGCGGCGCCGCCCTTTCGCTTGCGGGGTGGGGCGGGGAGAGTGAGCGCGTCGGCGGTCAGGCGGGGCAGCGTAGAGCAGGGTTGCCTGAGGAAGCCCCGGACACGGGCGGCCTCCGTGCGGAGCCGTTGGTCGGAGTGGCCGAGGAGTAGGGGCCAGGCCAGTGAGGTCGCCGGGTCCTTGAAGTCGGGCTCGGAGAGGATTAGATACTCACCCTGGGTGTCGTGGAGCTGGGTCCACAGGCCGGGGTCGCTGGCGACGGCGAGCAGGGAGAGGTGGATGAGCCAGGCCGAGAAGCGGTCCATGGCGGGCCCGAAATCGGCGGCGCCGCGCTCCGGCGACTGGTAGTTGCGGTGGCCGTTCTCCGTCGCCGCCTCGCCCCTGAGGGCGGGGACATACATGCCGTCGTAGTCGACAAGCCTAAGGGTGCTGTCGTCCGCCACGAGGATGTTGCCGTGCTGCAGGTCGCCGTGGGCGATGCCGTGGTCCTCCAGGTCGCCCGCCATCGCCAGGAAGCGGTCGGCGAGGGCGTGGACGGCAGCAGAGTCGTGGCGGTGGCGGTCGATCCATGAGATGAGGTCGGTGCCCTGCACCCACGCCATCCGGACCACCGGGAACCAGTCGCCGAGAGCCAGCACGCCCTGCTCCAAAAACTCGAAGCGCACAGGCCACGGCTGGGAGAGGCTACCGGTGTCGAGCGCGCGCAGGGCAGCGCTGATTGCGGTGTAACGGGCGCCGATGGCGGAGGTGTCCCGGGTGAAGCACTTGAGCGCGTAGCGCTGCCCGTCCAGCGTGGTGACGGAGAAGACGCTGGCAAAGTTGCCGGAGATCGCCTTGGGCCCGAGGACGGGGCTTTGCTGGACGGTTCCGTGCTGGAGATCGGGATCGCGGAAGCAGAGTTCGGGGTGCTGCAGGGCCTCCGCGTAGTTTGCGCCCGTGGGGAACTTCCGGACCCCACCGGTTGCGGTGGCGGGGCGACCGCCGCGGGACACAGCCATCACGCCTCCGTTCTCACCCGTATCCGGATAAGGGTCACGTCGTCGTTGCGCATGAGCCCGCGCGCCCGCTGGTCCTCCACCCACTCCGTGAAGGGCTCATCGCCCAACTCGGCAAGCGTGGCCAGCAGGGTGCCTGGCGCCCGGTGCCCGTGGTGAGGGGACAGCAGCCAGGCGGCCAGTGCGTCGCTGGCCAGCAGCACTTCGTCGCCTGGCGCCAGGGTGCCGTGGGCGAGCTGCAGCCGCTCGGCCACCAGGGCCGTGTCGTGGTTACGGCTCCCGAGGAGCTGGGGGGTGATGCCGAAGCCCTCGACGTCCTCGAGGGGGAAGGCCCGCCGGACGACACCGTCCCGCACATGGAACAGGCAGCTGTCGCCCAGGGCGAAGGCGTGCCAAGACCAATCGGCCCTACCGTTACCGGGCACGGTGGCTCGAACCTCCGCCCCCAACACGGTCGCGAACGCACCCTTCTCCAGGCCAGGTTGCTCGTACCAGGTGATTGGTCGGCCACGGGCGTCGCGCTCCGCCCGGTACCACTCGAGGTACGCCTCCCAGCGAAGCGCGGACCGCTCCATAAGGTCGACGACGAACGTGTCCACGTCGTCCCACCAGTCACGGCCAAAGGACATTGACTCAACGGCGTCCGCGACGAGGCGCTCCGCCCAGGCGCCCGCGAGCAGGCTCTCTGAGGCGCCGTCGGACACCGCCGCGTACAGCGGGCGGAGGGTACGGCCCTCGTCGTCGGCCCGTGCGTCGCCGAACCAGGACAGTCCCGCGTCCTCGCACTCCTTGAGCGAGTTGCCCGCCTTGGGTACCCGCAGCAGCTGGCATTCCGGCAGAGCCGAAACGTCCTCCATGGTCAGCGCAGCTCCGTCTCGGTGGTCAGCGCAGCTCGGTGGCGCGGGTGCCAATGTCGAGGAACTCCACGATGGAGGTGATGTCCGCGTTGTAGACGAAGCCCCGGGTGGTCTCGCTGACACGGTGCCCCTGTGAGGCCGCGTAGGAGCGCATGTGGCTGGGCAGCACGCTGGACATCTGGAACAGCAGCCGTGCGTACGTGTCCGGCAGCCCGTCATCGCTGTCCGGGAAGGTGACCGGTGTGCCGCCGCTGCCGGACACGTGGAGGTTGAACAGGAGGACCGCGCCATCGGCGGTGGCGTGCGAGGCCAGCGCGATGGCAGCGCTGGTCGGGTCACCGTCGGTGGACTCGCCGTCGGTTAGGTTGAGCACGATCGGAGGGAAGCCACTCGGGTGGGCCTCGACCCAGTTCGCCACGAGGCTGTCCGCGTAGCCGAGGGCGCGTGTCATGGGCGTGCCGCCGTTGGTCACCGGGTCCATCCAGACCGGGAACTGCACCGAGGTCTCGACCAAACCGCCGACGCCATCGGGCACCTTCTTGGTACGGCTCTCCACCCGCGCGGGGTTGTTGGCGACCTCGCTCAGCGGAACGAGGTCGCGCCCGGCCAGCGTCCCCTGGAACGCGGAGCCCACGTGATTGTGTCCGTACCCGATCACGGCCACGTGGAAGTAGTCCCGTACGCCTTCCTCTTTGGCACACTTGACGGACAGTTCGGTCAGCAGCCGGTTGATCGCGTCGGACACGACCTCGGCCCTCTGCTGCGTGACCTCACCGGCGCCCATGGGATCGCTCATGGAGGCGGACTGGTCCACGAGGAAGATGAAGCAACCTGGATTGGTCCGGCTGATCTCTGCGGCGTATGGCACTGCGCCCCCCTCTTGCTTTGAAGGGAATCACCATATCGAATGACCAGCGCTTTCACACTGCCTTCACCATCGGCGCTGGGGAGGTGACCGTCGCTCATATGCCGTTCCACAGGCCGTCCGACTTGGCCTCAGCAGCTTGGTGGCCCTGCGCCGGACGGTCTGCTCGACGAGGTTCGGATCCAAGTGCTCCTCGGCGTTGGGGAGGACGTTCTCGATGTCTCCGGAGTCGAGGCTAGTGCCTTCCCTTAAAGAGCGTTTTGTCCTGGCGGGAGTGTTTGGTTCGAGGTTCAGGTGTTGCGCCAGTTCGGGGTGGATTCCCGGGTGAGCCTGCGGCTTATGAGGTCGATCATCGCGACGTGGATTATGGCTTCGGAGCGGTGGGAGTGGGTTTCGTAGTCGCGGGCGAGGCGGCGGTGGTGCATGAGCCAGCCGAAGGTCCGCTCGACAACCCAGCGCCGGGGAATCACCTTGAATCCCTTGACGCCGGGGTCGCGTTGGACGACCTCGACGTCGATGCCGAGGCGTGCGCCGTGGTCGATGACCTTGGTCCGGTAGCCGGTGTCGGCCCAGGCCTTGGTCACGCGGGGGTTCTCGGCAGCGATACGGGACAGCACGTGGATACCGCCGCTGTTGTCGGAAACGCTCGCGGCGGTTACCCAGACCGCCAGCAGGAGGCCGAGGGCATCGACACCGAGATGGCGCTTGCGGCCTGCGATTTTCTTGCCGGCGTCGATGCCTTGGCCCGTCGCGTGCACGTTGGCGGAGGTCTTGACGCTTTGTGCGTCCAGCACGCAGGCACTGGGCTCGGCGTTGCGGCCTTCGGCTTCGCGCACGAGGCGACGCAACACGCCGTTGAGCTGGTCGAAGATGCCCTCTTTCTGCCAGGCGGCGAAGTATCCGTAGACCGATTCCCACGGTGGGAAGTCGTGCGGGAGGTAGCGCCAGGGGATCCCGGTGCGGTCGACGTAGAGGATGGCGTCCATGATGCGGCGCAGGTCGTGCTCGGGTGGGCGTCCGATGTGCAGGCCCTTGCTTCGTCGCTCGGCCCGCCAGGCTGACAGCGTGGGTTCCAGCAGTTCCCAGCGGGCATCGGACAGATCGCTCGGATACGGGCGGTGTCGCGTCATGTTTCGGTAGTACCGTCGGGCGCGGTGCTTCCCCAGGGCGCAAACAGCGCCAAGCGGGGGCGCCTTGGGATCAGACAGGAGCGATTCTACGAAAACGGGCTGGTACACAATGCCCCCTGTCACACGAGGCGCAACAAGCCCATCCATCTCGACAGCCACAGGCCAACTCGCCCCATAGAGCACCACCAAACACCCCTGCCGGGACAAAACGCTCTTTTAGACGAACGCCCCGACATCACCCATTCAAGTTCAGTAGCGTCAGCGGTCGGCGGGTTTGAGGTGACATCACCTACGGCCTCATGCCGGCAATTGGTGCGTCCATGGCGGGTAGCGATATACAGGCGGCTCCGGAAGGCGTCAGGCTGGAGATGCAGAGAGTGTTCCTGCGAAACGCTGCGTGCTAGCTAACTGCACCGCTACGGTCCTGATGACGCCAGTGGGGGGAGGTGCGCGGAATGCTGGACGAAGCCTTGGTGGCACTAGCTGCGGCCAGTGGCACCGCGGTGGTCGCGGCTGCGAATACAGATGCGTGGACCGGATTTCGGCGAGCATTGGCGCGGTGGCTCGGTCGGGGTAACAGCCAGCGCGAGCAAGCTGAGCTGGAGCGTTTGGGCCGGACCGCCGCCGCCTTGCAGGCCGCCGAACCGGCACAGGCGGAACTGACACGCCAGGAGGTGTCCTGGCAGACTCGCATTGAGTACATGCTGGAGAGTCTGGACGCCACGGAGCTAGACCAAGCCGCCGACGAATTGCGGGCCGTGCTCGCCCGGCACGCTCTGCTGGGCGGGGTGTCGGCCGGGCGGGACGGGGTGACCGTAGCTGGAAATGTAGACATCCGCGCCGACGCGGGCTCGATTGCGGCCGGGTTGATCTATGGCGTGCACATTGGTTCTACTGCCAGCTCGGGGACTTCTAGCCCACCCCGGACCGTGCCACCTGCGAGCGCAGGTACGCCGGGCGGCACTCCCATCCGCGTTCGCGGCAGCAGCGGCAGCGTGGCGATTGGCCACGTCAACCATCAGGTCACTTACTACGCTGGACCCCCTCCTGCGGTGACCTGGCCGCTCCAGATTGGTGTGTTGCCTCGACAGGCTGACTGCTTCCAGGACCGTGCCTCTGCTGAGCGGCTGGAGCAGGTGATGGCGGAGGAAGGTACCGAGGCGACAAGTCAGGTGCTGGTCGGCTTAGGGGGCTCCGGAAAGACCCAGCTTGCCGCTCACTACGCCCGCGCCCAGTGGCACGCGGGACAGCTGGACCTACTGGTCTGGATTGGCGCCAGCACCCGCGCCGAAGTGGTGGCTAGCTACGCCCAGGCCGCGGCTGAGGTGCTCGGCGCGGCTCTGGAAGACCCGGAAGAGGCTGCGCGCGCGTTTCTGACTTGGTTGGCATTCAGGCCTAACACCGCGCAGCGCCGTTGGCTGATCGTTCTTGACGATGTCGCCGACCCCAATGACCTGCTTGGCCTATGGCCGCCTGCCAACCCGATCGGCCGCACCCTCGTCACCACCCGCCGTCGCGATGCCGCCCTACTGGGCGGGGGGCGGCACATGATGTCATTGGGCCAGTTCACCGACGGCGAGGCCGTTGACTACTTGACCAGCGCACTTGCCGCCCACGGCCGCCACGAGTCCCCCGAAGACCTTGGGGGGTTGGCCGGCGATCTGGGCCACTTGCCGCTGGCTCTCTCGCAGGCAGCCGCCTACCTCATCGACACTGACCTGTCCTGCGCCGCCTATCGTCGCCTTCTCGGGGACCACACGGGAAATCTCAATGATGTGCTGCCCGAGCAGTCTGGGCTGCCCGACGACCACACCTCTACCGTGGCCGCTGCATGGTCCCTGTCAATTGATCGCGCCGACCAGCTCCGGCCTGCGGGGCTGGCCCGCCCTATGCTGCAGCTGGCTGCGATGCTGGACCCCAACGGCGTCCCTGAGCCGGTCCTGACCAGCCAACCCGCCCTCGATTACCTGACACAGCACCGTGGTTCCGGCCCAGGCCTGATGTATGAGGATGAAGTCACGTCCCAGGACGCCACTAGCGCACTGCGAGCCCTACACCGCTTCAGCCTAGTCGATCACGATCGCCAGGATGACAGAGCCGTACGCGTCCACGTGGCAGTTCAACGCGCTGTTCGTAGCGCGCTCACACACCAAGATCGCGAATGGCTGGCCCGCGTCGCTGCCGACGCGTTGATGGCGACCTGGCCAGAGGTCGAACGTGACAGCCACTTGGTGCAAGTCCTGCGCGCCAGCGCTGAAGAGCTCGCTCGTAACGCCGAAGGCGCCTTGTACCTGGCTGACGGCGCTCATCCGCTTCTCTTCCGCGTTGGCCTCAGCCTTGGGGAGGCTGGCCAGGTCTCGGCCGCGATTCGTCACTTCCAGCACTTGGCCAGTACGAGCAGACACCGCCTCGGGTCAGATCACCCTTCCTCGTTGCAAGCCCGCGGCAATGTTGCCCGGTGGCGGGGGGAGGCAGGAGATGCGGCCGGTGCTGCGAGGGCGTTTGCCGAGCTTCTGGACGACGAGCTGCGGGTGCTGGGCCCTGACCATCCAGCCACTTTCACCACCCGGGCTGATCTTGCCCGGTGGCGGGGGGAGGCAGGAGATGCGGCCGGTGCTGCGAGG
>NZ_JBEXSW010000003.1:213769-254503 GCF_040613775.1 Streptomyces sp. NPDC006208
GGGGGGAGGCAGGAGATGCGGCCGGTGCTGCGAGGGCGTTTGCCGAGCTTCTGGACGACGAGCTGCGGGTGCTGGGCCCTGACCATCCAGCCACTCTCGGTACCCGGCACAACTCGATTTGGTGGCGTGGACAGGCGGGGGATGCGGCTGGCGCTGCTGCTGCGTTCGAGCAAGTGCTTGAGGATTTGCTGCGGGTGCTGGGCCCGGACCATCCAGCCACTCTCACTACCCGAGCTGATCTCGCCTGGTGGCGAGGGCAGGCTGGAGATCCGAGGGAGGCAGCCGCCGCCTACGAGCAGGTAGTGGCTGACAGGTTGCGGGTGTTGGGTCCGGATCATCCTGGCACCCTTGACGCGCGTGCTGCCTTGTCTTTGTGGCAGGCAATGGCGGGAGAGGTCGACGCCTGCCTTGTTCAGCTAGAGCTGGTGGATGACCAAGAGCTCTCTCTCGACGCACCTATCCGGATCTGCCTGCGCCTCCATGCTGAGCCTGGTCATCCCTGGGCCTTGCCCAACGCCCAACGGCCGACGCTTGAAGTGGTGGCGACACCGGTCAGTCACGCTGATATCGAACCGGCATCAGCCCTGTATGAGCACACGCATGATCTGGAGTTCTCCTTCGTTCCCCGCAGGCCCGGTCGGCACATCGTGCGCTTTACCATCTACCACCACGCCACCGGCGCCGCGCTCCAACAGGTCGAGACCGAGTTGATTGTCGTAGGACCTAGGCTTAGTGAGCAGGTGCTCATGCCGCTCCCCGAACACAGCGGGAGGCGATGAGTTGTGCCGACTCCGCTGTCTGTCCGTATCGTCCAGGATCCCAGCGACGGGTTTCGCCGGCTTCCGCACCTGGAGACCACCGAACCTGACCTTCGGGTGAGTTTTGATGTTCTTGGGTGCAATCCGCCCCGGATCCGGGCTCGGTTGTCGGGCCCGGCCGTGCCAGCGCTTAGGGGCGGTGAGCACAAGGCCGACTTACCAGCAAGCCCCGGCCAAGTACGGGCGGACGCTGCATGGCTCTGCAAACAGTGGAGGCTTGCGTTCGTTGACTATCAGCCCACCGACGGTTCCGGGAAACCTCAACCAGGCCGAAAACGTCCGTACTCCTCGGCACTGGACCTCAGCTGCGAGCCCGAGAGCGAGCTACGGGAGGCGGTAGACGAACTCGCCCGAAACGGCGCCTACGTGCTGTTCGACGTTCTGCTCGCTGGGGATGACGAGCGCGTGGCGCTATTCCGAACGTATCTGGCAACCGCGCTGGCACAGGAGGGACTGAGGGTCCGCTTCGACTCCGCGGAGCTACACCTTCCGTGGCCGATGCTGTGCCTCAAACAAGAGCACGTGTCCACGCCCCTCGACCATGTCACTGGGACAGTTGGTGAGCGAGGGCTGTCATCGCAGCTCCAGAGCGCAGCTGCCACATCTCCAGGAGGCCCACCCAGGGAAAGCGGGCCAGTGCAGTGGAAGGCGGAGCCGATGGGGGACATCATCGCGCAGCCGGAGCTGAGTTTGGATGAGCTGTTCACCCTCTTCCTGGGACACCGCCACCAGATCGAGCACACAGGAGATGCCTACCCGTGGCTCCAGCCGCCGTCACGCCCGCAGCAGCTTCCGGCCGTAAGCCTTAACCACGACACCGCTGTGGGCAAGAGGACCCGAGCCCCGGAGGTGGCTGCCGTCCTCGCGGACGGTACGAGGTGCACTGTACGGACCACGTACCAGGACCTCGAACGGGACCTTGGTGCCAGGAACTTGGACGAGCAGTTGATGTATTTCTGGAGCCATGGCTACTTCGAGCCGAACGGCTCAGAATCAGCCCAGCTCGTCATCCGGCTCACCGATGGGAGGCCCTTTGGCGGCCAGACGGTTCGGGCGCGGCGTCACCCGCACCGCAGGGCGGGTGCGTTCCACCCCTTCGTCGTACTTAACGCCTGCCACGGCGGGATCGCGGCCGGGGACGTTGACCGTGGGTTCCTCGGCCGAGTGATGATTGAGTACGGTGCCCAGGGCGTGCTCGGCCCCCACATCGAGATGCCACAGGTATTCGCCGCCGAATACGCATTGGCTTTCGTCAAGCGATACCTAAGCGGCGGCCCGTCCGCCACCGCTGGAAAGATCGCGCTCGACCTTGCACAGCTATTCGCGACTCGGTACCGCAATCCCTTGGGCTTGGCATACGCACTTCACTGCGGCATGGACACCTTTCTGCAATCGGCCGAGGGGATCGACCCGAATGAAGGCGGATAAGGATTTGTGGGCGATGGAGATGGTCACCGCTGTTGACCTGGATGAGACGGGCTGGCTGCTGGATGCGGATACGGCCGAGCCGGTTGCTGAGCACCGGCTGTGTGAGTATTTCGCCGAGGAGCTCGCCCCGCCGTCCTGGGCCACCGATCTCTTGGTGTACGTTCACGGCTGGCAGACATCGCCTCAGTCGGCAGTGAGGGCTGCCCAACGCCTTCAAGCGTTGGCGCGGCAGCAGTATGGAGCCGCCCGGCACCTGTACCCGCAACTTACGGAAGATGACTTCCGCCCGTGGACAGTTGTAGTGCGCTGGCCCTCCTCCAGCCTGATCAGCCCCACTGGCTACCGGCGGATCCGCGACCGAGCGCATGCCATGGGCGCACGAGACGAAGACGGCCATGCCGCTCACATCATTGGTCGTTTGCTCGGCTATCTCGACACCGAACGTCCCGACCCTGTTGACGCCCAGGTACTCGCCAATGACCAAGGGCAGTACCTCCACCTAGTCGGCCACTCCTTCGGCTGCCGGTTTCTGTGTGAGGCGGTGCAGTGGGCAGCGGAGGCCGCGCTTGGGGACACCCTGGGATGGAGCTCAGCGATCGGGATGCCGTCCCGCCCATTTGCAGTGGACAGCATGCTTCTCTTCCAAATGGCAGCACCGCGAGACGCGTTCTCCTCTCTGTTCACCTCTCTGCTGCCTGATGGCGACGACGACGGAGCCCCTTTGCGAGGCCCAGTGGTGACGACATACTCCCGTCACGATCGGGCCAACGGCTTCTGGCATTTGCGAGCGGAGGGCCAGTCTGGTATCGGTCACTGCGGAATAGGTCCCGCACCTGCTCCGATGTTCGGCGCCCGCATGCTTCCCCCCAACGAGCGCTATCCGCTTCACACACTCGACCATCGGTTCATCAGTATCGACGCCTCCGACTACTACGTACGGGGCAAGCGCTTGAACCCAGCTGGTGCCCACTCGGACCACTTGCGCCCTGAGTCCGCGCACCTGCTGTTGACCTTGGCCGATTACTCGCGCTAGGCGTCGACTGCCAGTCGTCGCCCTGCAGCCGCCCGCTGCAGTCACCGGAGAGCGGAGCAGGACCACCGGCGCCAGCCGAAGGGACGAGGGTGGCGAGGGCCATGCCCCACTGGGCGCGGAGTGCGCGTTGTTCACGTCGGTCAGCGCGTTCTGCGTCGGTCTCTGCGGCGATGCGCTCAGCACGGCGGGCTGCTCGTCGGCGGCCGAGCACATCGAACTGGCGGCGGCTGGCTGGCTCTGGTGAGTGCGGGGGTGTTGCTGGTCGTGGTGACGTCGGTCTGCGAGGTGTCGGGCGGGGCGTCTGCGTCGCCGGCGCCGCTCTGCCGCGATACTGCCGCGGTCTCCTCGCTGTCTGGTGCGTGTGTGCTCACAGGTTCCCCAAGCGCGCTCCGGGCGGGATCCACCCTAGGAACCCGGACCCCCTCGTGTCCGGGAATCTGGAAGGCGTGAGCCAGCATGGCGAGGGTGACCCAGCGGCTCCAAGACGGGTAGCGGCGGACCTGGTGTTCATCGAGTCTGCTGGCCGCGCTTTTCCAAGGCCGCCGTCAGTTTCGGGTTGCCGCCGTAGACCTCGTCGCCAGTCACCCAGCCGACCCGGTGCCCGGCGTCCAGGAACCGTTCGACCATCGTGCGGGCCAGCTCGGGCTTGGTGGCGAAGACGGTTCCTCGCCCAGCCCGGCCGCCCGGCAGCGAGCCGGGGTCCGAGGTCCACGAGCGCGGTACGTACAACTCCCGGTCCACCGCCGCATGTCCTCGCTCGCTTGCGTAGACGAGGTAGACGGCGACCTGGGAGTTCTCGATCCGGCCGGCGGTGCCGGTGTGTACTGGCGCTGGACCCCGACGGTGCCGGTGCCCTTCTTCACGTCGCCAGTCTCGTCCACGACCAGTTCCGCGGCCTCGTCATGGAGGTGTTCGACGACATACTCGCGCACGTCGTCCCGCACGTCATCGGCGTCCCAAGCGGCTCGGCACAGCAGGTGCTGCATGCCATGAGGTGGCCTCACCGGCCCACTCCGCGATCGTCCAGCAGTTCTTCCGCGGCAGATCAGACAGAAGGCCCATCACCAACCGCGCGGCCCGCCGCGGGGAACCGTACTACGTCACCAACGGGTCAGTCGGTGACTGCCTCAACGAGAAGCGCACGCCCGGCGAAGCGTTGCCTGTCCTGGAGGACTGCAGAGCACCGCACGAAGAGGAGACAGTGGGCTTCGTACGCGCACCGGTCGGCATGACCTTCCAGGAGCTCATCAAGGATTCCGGAGCGGAAGCCCTCGACCTGTGCATGAAGGAGTTCGCGGCGGCCTATGAGAACGACCGCCACAACCTGCAGGCCTGGTGGGGACTCGGAGATGACTGGCGCGCCGGCTTCCGGTATGTCATGTGGACTGTTCTCAGAACGGACGGCAGGAAGCTCCCAGGCGGCACTGTGCAGCGCGCGATGTGATCAAAAGAGCAGCGCGTAGGGCAGGCTGACGTAGGTTGCCGCTGGAGCGGATGAAGGCGAGCAGGAAGCGCGACGCGGTCGTGAGGCGTTCGCTGCCCGCTGCGTTGTGGGATAGAGAGCCCCACGAGGTCGACGCCCGCTGGTGCCGACGATGTCGCGCTGAGCACCGAAGCGCGGGGCTCGAAGAATGCAGAGGCCGGAATCTGTCATTGCGCGGCCTGCCAGAATGCCCGAGCCAGGGGTAGATAGGCTCGTCGAGATCAACTACTTACGGGGAGGCGTTCGGCCATGCAAGATCAGACTCCGCATTCTGCCGCCGATCACTTCGGGCGAGACGGGATGCGGCGACTGTCGCTGTCGAGTCTTGGTGCCGCCGTGCAGGAGGAAGCGCGTGCAGTTCTGGAAGAGGTCGGCGTACCCCTGAGCGTGGCTCCGTATTTCGAGGCTGCGGGCGAGACGGACGGTTTGACGCTGGGCCTGTTTGCCGGACATCACGGGCTGCGCTGCGATGAGTCGCAGGCTCATTGGGTGCGCGTGGGTACGGACGGGCTGGCTCACGTGGCTGTAGGCGCGGACGGTGTTGTGCATGCGGTCTTCATGGACCGCGTGGAGTCGAGCATGCTCGTGAACTCGGATGTTTCCGCGTTCGGTAAGTGTCTGGCAGCCCTGGACCGGCGCTTGGGTGTGATCGCTGCGTCGGTCGATCTTGCTGCGGGGGCGGCTGCGTTCCGGGAGCTCAACGCAGAGCTGAGACTCATCGATCCGGATGCGTTCGATGGGCGCGAGGACTGGTGGCCGCGAGTGCTGGACGATGTGCGGCATGCGCTCAGTATTGGCTTCTCTGCGGCGATCGAGTACATCGACGCGAGCGGGCAGAAGCACATCGTCACGGACGCCACGGGTCCCGGAAAACCGCATCCGGAGGAGCTGATCTGGCAGCAGCTCCAGAAGGCCGGCGTCGATGGACGGCAGGTCAAGCGCGTGTACTGCGAGTTGGAGGCATGCATGATGCCGGGCCACTACTGCGCAGCGTGGATGGCAAGGGAGTTCCCCAATGCGCAGTTCACGCACAGCTTCGACTACGGGGAGACAGCCGAGTCCCGGGAAGAAGGGCTCAAAGGGCTGATCCGATATACGGCGGAGCGGGCGCGCCGATGACGCCGCAGGCATGGTCTCCTCCTCCCGCGGGGCGTGAGCCTGCCGGCGTGGCAATCTTGGGGTGGCTGCGTGACCCACATGCCCCGCGCGTCTGCGTGATCAGCGGTGATGAGCGTTGCGGTAAGTCGATGTTCCTGGCGTGGCTCGCTGAGCAAGCGGCGCGGCCGGATGTCGTGGTGGAGCGACGCGTCCACGGACTCGTTCCCCTGGCTGGGCACTCCGCATTGACGGCCTCTTGGCTGTTGGCCGAGCAGTTGGGCTCGGCCGCGCGCACGCCAGGCGATTTGATCGCCACTGTGGCTGCTGACCGGCGTCGGACCGTGGTCGTCTTGCCCGATTTGCATCACTCGGCCGCTCCTGAGGCGATCGAGGAACTGATCTGTGCGCTGGCCTGCTTCGATCACGTTCGCCTGATCGTCGAGACACGCGAGGTATCAGCGGGGCTGTCGGCTCTGGCTCCGGCTGTCATGGATCTGCGGGCGGCTCAATGGCGGGACGAGGAGCGCTACGTGGTGTGGGCGGCGTCCTCACCGTCGCCGAAGCCGGATGCGCTGTCTGGTAATCAACAAGCTACTCCTGATCTTGATGACCCCAGCTCGGTGTGTCGCGCCGATCCTGTGCAGGTCACGGCACTGTACGAGCTCTCCGTAGACCCTCACGGAGGGCTACGTGCCGCGTGGCTGCGTGCCGGTGGTGCCTTGACGCACCCCTGCCCTCCGGCCGAGAGGGCCTTGGTGCTGTGGGCATCCCTTGGAGACGATGCTGATCCACGATTGGCGAACGAGCTGCGGACGCTGGCCCACGGTGCAGGTTGGACAGTGCGCTGGAAACGGGTCCGCGGCGATATCAGTCCGCCATGGCCCGGGCCCGCCTCGGCGCTGGGGATGGGCGTCGGCAAGACATCGGGCAGTATCGCGGTAGTCGATCATCAGGGCATCGTGCGTCTGATCGAGGCAGAAGGCGGGCAGCCACAGAGTCGTCTGCCGCAAGCGGTCCCAGGGGCCACGTCGGTGGCCTTCGGGAGAGACGGCGACCTAGCTGTCCTGGACGGCCACGGGCATCTGACGCTCCAACAGAGCCCCACGGCGCCACGCTCCACGGGGATCGGCAGCTTGCTGGAGACCGAGGGGAAGCCCTTGGAGCAGCTCGTTGCCGCCGTCGAAGATTCCGCTACGGCCGTCGCCTGTGTCGGTGACGCCTTGGTGTATGGGAACGGCGCCGGCACGGTGCAGGTGGTGACGCTGGACGGCGACACTGTCGCCGCTTCCCACAAGGCGCTGCACAAGGGCGCGGTAACGGGCCTGGCCGGGGTTGAGTTGGCCGAAGGGGTCACGCTCATCTACAGCGGAGGTCAGGACGGTCGCGTACGCCTGTGGGCTCCCGACCGGGCGCCGCTGACTACTGCGCTGCGCGAGAGGAGCTGCGCTGTGACAGCTCTGGCCGCTGCTCAGACACCCGATGGGCCCGTGGTGCTGATCGGCTGGGGGGACGGTCTGGTGGAGTACTCGGCGGTCGAGGCCGAGCTCGCCGAGCGGTTCTTCCGTCCCGGGGCGCCCGTGCGATCAGTAGCGGCGTTGGACAACGGCGACATCATGGTCGGAACCGATGAGATGTTGGTCTGCCTCACGCCGTCCTGAGGTGGGCGGGGCTGGCCTGATCTGGTGCCAACCGCGTTGACGTCCCGTCACGTCATGGCCTAGGCAAGGGGAACTGTTGTTTCACGGGGGAGATGAAACGCGTGGGCAAGACGCTGCCCGATGATCTCGTAGAAGTGCTTGACCTTGTTGGCGTCAACTGGCCGAACATCGATGAGGACGAGGTCCGGAGTACGGCCAAGGACTACCGGCACCTTGCCGAAGGCATCAACGATGCGATCACGCAGGGCAATCGGGCCTGCTCTTACGTCGTCGGCGGCAAGAGCAAGGGCAAGACTGTCCATGCCATCGACCGGCGCTGGGGCAAGCTGACTACCAGAGATCTTGCGACGTTCTCCAAAGCTCTGGACGACCTGGCGGATGCCCTTGATGACTGCGCTGGCTTCATCGAGGGCTGCAAGATCGCCTGCATCACCGAACTCACGGCGACAGCTGCGGCCGCCACAGCCGGCGTCATCGGAATGTTCTTCACTGCGGGACTCAGCGGGCTCCTGAGCGCTGCCGCGATCGCTGCGTGCCGGATCGCTCTGCACGAGGCGATCGACTACGCGATCGGCCAGATCACTGAGGTCGTGACCGACAAGATCGAGGCAAAGATCCTCGGCAAGATCGAGGACCTGTTCACCGACGCGCTCGACGCCCACGACGACGGCAAGGCCGGTGGCTACGTGTCCGGATCGGCGGACATGGCGACGGACTTGGCGATCGAGTTCGACGACTTCGAGAAGGCGACCGGCGGCTACGACGAGACGAAGCGGGACTTCGACAAGAAGAAGACGCTGCACAAGACCGGCGGCGGCAGGCGCCGCAGCTCGGTTAAGAAGGACAGCCGCTTCCACAAGCTCGCCACCGTCATGGACAAGGCCGAGGACGCCGTCGACAAGAAGGCGGACGAGACCGTGCACGTGCTGGAAAAGCACGGTGCCGACATCGACGCCGCCAAGAAGGAACACAAGAAGAACGACAAGAAGACCAAGGAAGACATCGACGGCTGCAAGGACGTCCGCACGTACCTTCTGGACGCGGACGGGACGGTGCGCCGGCTTAAAGACGACGGCGAACTGAAGCCTCTGGACAGCACGGACAAGCAGCGTCTGGACGGCATCCTCAACAACGGCAAGGCGTACCGACCCTCCACCCGCGGCGAACGTGAGGAGTTCAGCGTCGCGGACACATACAAGCAGAAGGTGCAGTCGACCAAGGTCGATCCCTACACCGACGAGCTCGGTCAGGCCACGCAGCTGGCCCGGTACGCGCGCAACGACTATGACGGGAACAACTACGCCGCCGGGCGTTACATCGATCCAGACGGGAACGGAGAGAGCATCCTTGTCGGCTACAGCAAGAAGAGCCTGCACTCAGAGCGGTCGATCGGCTACCCCCTCCTGAAGAACGGCAAACAAGACGGGTTGAAGGAAGTATTCACAGAACGGGAGCCGTGCCAGAAACGGCCTCGTTGCGACGCATGGCTGGACAAGCACTTCAAGAATGCCACTACCGTGCATCACACCAACACATACGATCAGGACGTCAGCCGGAGCAAACGCGACATCGAGCACCAAAAGTATATGGAGGAGCTGAAGGCTCACCATGGCCGATAGCATCGATCACCAGTTGCCCTCCCGGAATGCAAAGGTCTCAGCATGAGCTTCGTCGTGTCGCCGGACGAGGTGCGCACCGCGTTCGGGCTGACCGGTGTCGTCTACTTCCCCCGCTACAGCAGCCCGCACAATCAGATGAACGACCGCGCCGCGCTCTTGCTGAGCAGCATCGGCCTCCCGGACACCGAGTGGTTCATGTCCAAAGCCAGCCTCCGCGCCGACGACTCCATCAACCTCAGCGAGTGGTACGCCGACAAGGGAACGGTACCTAAGGAGTGCCACAGCTGGCTCGTGCTCGGCATGTTCGCCGACACCACCCTCGCGCTCGCTCCGGACACGGGCACGGTCTACGCTCTCGGCGACGGTGAGACGCAGCTCGTCTACACGGCGATCCACCGTGACGTCGAATCACTCGTCTACTGCCTGACCAAGTTCCAGATCCTCCAACAGGAATTGGAAGACGGCGACGAAAACACGGAAGAACGCGTCGACGCACTCCGCACCGCGATCACCGAGTTCGACCCTCTGCCCTTCGAGGATGAGGACTCGCAGTGGCACCTGACTCTCGAAGAAGTCATCGACGGCATCTGGTAACTAACAGACTTTGCTCACCTGGCGGCCAGAGAACGGCACGACTCTCTCCGCGAGCTGGCGCCAGAGATTCGTGCGAGAGAGCGCGATGCTGATCAACGATCCGATCGGCCGCCAACTTTGAGACCTTGAGGATCGGTGTCAACTGGCGCCGTGTGGTCTCAGGACCTTGCGGGCGACGGAGCCTGGCCGCCTTGATGGCCGTGACAACACCCGCACCGGCCAGGCCCCGATGCCTGGCGGCTACGGCGCTCGGTCGCGTAGACGACGTCAGACCAATGGCGCGCGCTCTCCAGGGCGGTCGCCGAGGAAGGCCTGCCAGGCCGCGTACCACCATGGGCTACAACGCCGTCTACCCCACCGAGGCCATCGCGCGTTCATCACCTGGCGCCGCTCCCTGCGTCCCGCCGAGGAGTACCGCACCCCCAGCGACGCCGAGTGGGAAGACTTCCTTGGCCGCTTCGGACGCCGCATGCTCTCCGTCGGCACCTGCGCCCGCGCCGAGGCACCGCCTGCATCCACGAGCATGCCTGCTTCTCTGAACTAGCGATCGCTACTCGGGGCTCTGGGTAAACCGCTGGCAGCTGGGTCCCCGCCCGGGCAAAGATGCAGCCATGCGCTATGCCAACACCGACCCCGAGCTCATGGACCTGGTCCGACGATTCGTCACGCCCGGCCGACGGTACCTGCGGCTGGGTGGAAGCTCGCTGCGGTTGAGCGGGCCTGAGCGCGACTTGTTCATGAGGGAGCTGGTCAAGGCTGCCGGGGAGATCACTCCCGCTGAGCTCGGCGTCCTTTTCGAAGGCGGTTGGCGAGAGCGTAAGACTGCCTCCTGGCTGGTTGCTGTAGCCGGCAGGACCGAGTTCCGCGGCCGCATCGGCGAACTCCTGCTGGCCAGCGAAGGCCCCGGCGGCGGGGCCTACTGCATCACTCTTGCCACCTTCGGCACCAGCGCGGACGCCGATCTAGTCTGCAGATACCTTGATCGCTGCTTGCCTCAACCCGACCGCGTCTACGACCAGATCGTCGCTCTCAGCACACTGCTTCACCTCGATGCCGTCCTTGGGACCGAGCGAGCGTCCCCATACCTTGCCGCTGGTGGCCTGTGGCAGCACTGGACCGATGCCACGCCGAACCTGTTGCGGGATCCGCAGAAGTACCGGCAGGTCGTGGACCAGCTCTGTTCCTTCGCCAGCGAGTGCGCTGAACTCTTTGCCAGAATGGAAACCAGGCACTGAGCCCCCCGACTTGACCACTGGACGCCGACCGTTTCGGACCCCTCAGTAGAGTCTGGGCAATGACAGGAAACCAGGGCCGCTGGCCAAAGATCGACCAGGATGGTGGCATCGAGGACGTGACACTCCTCATCCTGGAATGGCTGGGTGAGCAGGGCGTGAACGCCATGATCAGAGTGGACGCCGAGAGGGTGGCCGACAACGCGCCGGCGTGGACGTTCGCTGCCATTGGGGGTCCCTTGGAACATGGCATGCGTGCTGACGGGAGGACTGTGCAGCAATGCATGTCCACAGCCCTGTCCCAGCTGCGCGAGGCCGGGCTGTCGGTTCCGTTTTGATCTTCGTCTTCGCTCGCTCTGGCTTCGATCATGATGTTGGTCTCGGCGTCCCAGCGGTTCCTCCGGACCGGCTGAAGTCCGGCATTCCGAGCTGGACCGCAGCCGGCTGTCTCTCGGCCAGTGCGTCGACCTGGGCGAGCTTGTCTTCGGCGCCGGCCAAGCTGACCCGGAGTCCTTCGACCTCGCCGAGCCAGCCCTCTTGTTCGGCTTCGGCGATGCGGGCGATGAGGTTGTCGCGGATCTCCTCCAACCGGCCGCGCTGGGCCGGGTCCGGCCGGAGGAGCGAGCAACGAATGCAAGCGTGCTCATGAACACAAAGGCTTGAGAAAGCACGAGCGCAGGTGCCGATGGAGACCTTGCGCTTCTCGAAGTGCGCGAGGAAGGCGTCCCATTCCTCTTCGGTGGGGGTTCGGTACTCATCGCTGGGTCGGGTGGCCCTGCGGCGGGCGATGAAGGCGCGATGGGCCTCGATGGTCTCGGCCGGGTAGATAGCCTTGTAGCCCATCGTCGTATCAAGACTCTTATGTCCGCAGAGCACTTGGGCGATGTGCGGTGGCAGGCCGTTCATGATGGCGTCGGTCACGAAGATCCTACGGAAGTCGTGCGGGGAGAAGACGAGCGGTTTGCCGGCGGCATCGGTCAGGCTCGTGGCGGCCAGCGCGTTGATCAGAAGCTTGCGGAGCGCGGTCGGGGTGAAAGCCCGTTGTTCGGTGCCGATATCGCGTTGGAATAGCAGCGGCATCGGCGGGTTCCAGACCCGCTCGTGGACGTCGTAGGAGGTCACCAGCGGGATCGCGCGACTGCTTCCCCGCAGGCGGCGGATGATGGTGGAAAGGACGTCTGCCAGTTCCGGGCTGACCAGCAGGAGCCGTTCGCTGTCGGTCTTGGACGGGGCGATCTGCAGCAGGGGTACGACTTCGCCGGTGCTGGGGAGCCGGTATTCGGTGATGCTGTGGTGGGTCAGCTCCAAGAGCTCCTCGTTGCGGATGCCGGTCAGGCGCAGGACCTCGATCGCGGCGAAGGCCCAGAAGGCTTCGGTCTCCTCGTAGGTGAGGTTCCGCCGCCGCCCGGTCGAGGTCTCCTCTGCCCAGGTCAGGTGCCCGGCGGCCTTGGGCGCGACCGCTCTCCGCAAGGCTCCGGCGGTGTCCGGGATCAGATCCCCGGGCAGGGTGTCCTTGGCGGCAGCCAGTAGTTCGGCTGTGGCCCGGCGCCTGCGGTCAACGTTGTCGGCCAGCACCGGCAGGAGGGGAAGCCGTTCGCGGGTGCGCTGGTCCATCCGGGCCTTGCGGTGTTTGCGGTCCTTGGCCTTGCTGATCTCCTCATCGCTGATCGGGCAGGGCACTACCCACGGTGCCCAGCGGGCCGGCTCTTCCGCAGCCCAATGGGCGATGTCGAGATAGAAGGCGCGGACGCGGATGAGCTCGTCTTTGGCGTTCAGCCTGGGGCTGGCGACCTCGACGGCGGTGCCGTCTGGGCCGGTCGTGGTGCGCTTCTTGGTGGCGATGTCCGTCTTCCAGGCCCGGGCCAGTGCTGGTGGCAGCCGCAGGGAGTCGATGCCCGGGGAGAGCGCTTCGTTCCTGGTCCAGAACAGCCCGGCCAGCGTGCGAGACACCGCGTCCAGGCTGGTGTAATCCAGCGACGGCTGCCGTTCGCGCAGGTAGTCCACGATCAGGTCGCGGATCGGGCGGCACCGGATCGGATAGCGATCCACGAGTTCTTCGATGCTCAGCCGGCCGGCGGCAAGCCCGAACGCCCGGATCGTAGCCGGGGCGTCCTCAGGGAAGATATCCAAGGCCCGCAGCCGAAGGTAGAAGTCGACTTTGCGCTGCCCCCCGCGGACATGGACCTGACGCAGGGTGTCGACCAGTTCTACGCAGTCGCCGACGGTGATGTCCGTGATCGCCCCGCCTTTGCAGGCCAGAAGCATCGCGATCCGGGTCGCCGCGATGGTGGCCTCGCCTCGGGCGTTGGCGGGCTCGGCCTCGGCCAGTTGTGCCAGCCGTGTGAACCCCTCGGGGTCGCGGACCTCGGCCATGACTGGAGCCAGGTGCTTGTGGGTGCGCGTGAGCATCCAGGCCAGGTCGGGACGGATGACATCGCCGCAGACCAGCATCAGCAGCCCGGAGGTCAGGTCAACGCGCTCATACGACGGCGACGGCCCACCTCTGACGCAAGAAGCGCAGCGGGAGATCCGTCCAGTCCGCGCCGGGGATCTCCTCGGCGCGGCTGGCCTTCCAACGCTGCTGCCAGGTGTCCCCTGGGAGGCTGGACAGCCAGCGCAGAAGTTTGGCGACCCCACGCCGTCGCCCGGCTCGGGTGGCGTTGGCCGCTGGCAAGAACGGTGGCGCGGTCAGCCGACGCAGTACGTCGTCCGCGGACTGCGCTGTCGCCGGCCACCACGCCTCCGCAGAGCGGGACGGGAACCGTTCCCGCAGTGCGCTGTTCCGCGCCCGGGCCTGTTCGGCTGTTGCATTCGCGGTCTGCAGCTGTCGGCGCGTCGAGTGCTTCGTGGTGATGGTCATGAAGACCGCCCGAAGAGCACGTCCATAGCTTCCGGGTCGTAGCCGGGTGCCGGAGGCGGCGGCACTGGCTCGGCGTGCTGGTCTGCCCGCCGGGCGTGGTGGGCCAGCACCTCGGCCACGACCTCGTCCTGGCGCGGCGCGAGGTAGATCTCGGTCGTGGTCAGATGCGCGTGCCCGAGGACCCACTGCACGTCGGTCAGCGTCAGCGCCGGGTCGCGCACCATGCGGGCTGCGGCGCTGTGACGAAGGTCGTGAAGGGTCCAGTCCGCACCGAAGGCGGCGTTTACCCGCTCGAACATGCGATGGGCGCCGTGGTATGTCAGCGGCTGAAACGGACGCCGCAGCGTCCACCACACTGGCTGCGCCCGGCCCCGCGGCACCCGCCCGTGCAGCTCCTGCTGGTAAAGCCGCAGCCACACGAACGCATCTGCCGAGGCCGGCACCTGCTGCCGTGCTCGGGAGCCCTTCCGCACAACGCTGATCAGTTGCTGTCCCGGGTCGACGCCGCACTGCCGGACGCCGATCAGCTCCGAGGCCCGGACTCCGCTGGAGATCCAAAACGCGATCATGGCCCGGTCCCGGTTCGACGGCAGCGCCGCGAACAGCGTGTTGAACCACTCGTCCGGGATCGAGCGCGGAATCCGGCGCGGAAGGGTGGGCCGGTAGCGGCCTCTCCGCTCCGGTGCCCAGGCGTCCATCGGGTTGTGGTGTGCGTGCGCACGGCCGGAGCGGCGCGCCAGGTCCAGTGGGAATGGGTTGATCAGCGGCCCAGATCCGGCATCACGGTGCAGATCGTAGAACCTGCGCAGCACTGTCTCGCTGTGGGCAACGGTCGATGGGGCATAGCCGAGCCCAGGGCTCGTTTTCCCGGTAACCGGGTTCGGGGCGCCGACGCTGCGGGCCGGTCGCCGCTTGGCCGCGATCGCTCGCGGCTTGACCGTCAGCTGGATCCAGCAGCTGAAATCCCGAGCGTCCACGCGCGTCGCTCGATCCCATGACACCTCGACCGCGTGCAGGAACCGCCACCACCGCAATAGGTCCATGCCATAGGAGCGGACGGTCGCCGCCGCCTTCCCGGCTGCCAGCAGCTCCTGGAAGAACACCGCAACGGGCGCCACGGCCGCGCCGTCGGCGTCGACGAGCCGGTAGGGCTCGTATCGGTCGCCGGTCTCCACCAGCCGACCCCACCGAGGAACGGCCAACCTCGACAGATCTCGCTCGGGCACACGATCGTCCATCACGACCGCAGACCGTACTGGGCGACAACGTCACCTGTGCCCTGAACTGCACAATCAACCTGGTTCGTTCAGTCAACGGGGCGTCCTCTGCTCCCTGCTGCGGCCGGACCCCGCCCAGCGCGGCCGTCTCATGGAGATCCGCGACAACCTCCTCGACAGGATTGCCGAGGCCGAGCGCGAGGGCTGGATGGGCGAGATCGAGGGGCTCCGCAGGTTGGGGTCCTTGGCGGTGAGGTAGGCGGCGCTCGGGATGTAGACGGTGGCGCCGCGCAGCGCGATGGAGGTCGGGCCTTGGAGGCCGTGGGCGGCGGTGAGGACGATGGTGTGGGTGCCGTCGGGCCGGACGAGGGCGACCTCGTTGACGGTGTCGAGGACGGCGATGATCTGGTCGCCGCGGCCGGTGAAAGCGAAGTCGTCGATCCCGGTCAGGCCGGTGGCGGTGACCCGGGCGGTGCCCGAGCGCCCGTCGGCGAGGATCGAGACGCGGACGACGGTGCCCTTGTCGAGGTTGGTGGCCCAGACCGCCCCGTTGTGGATCTTCAGGCCGTTGGCGCCGAGGAACCCGGCGGGGGCCAGGGCGGGATCGGTGGACCAGGCCTCGGCGGTTCCGCCACCGGTGGGCACGCGCCAGACGGTGCCGAGGGTGGAGTCGGTGACGTAGAGCGTGCGGGTGCGGGCTTCCAGGGCCAGCCCGTTGGGCAGACCGGCCGCGAGCAGGGCGGCGCTGCGCTCCGCTCGGCCACTCGGGCGCAGCCGCCATACGCCGGTCAGGTCCGCGGTGCCGGTGGCGTACAGAAAGTACAGGGTGCCGTCGTGGGAGCGGACGCTGGCCCTTGGCCAGGTCGAAGTGCACGGCGGTGCGCGCATGGTTCAGCGGGGCGCAGAGGGCGGCTGCTGGAGCCGGAGCGGCCATCGCGACCGCGGCGGCGGCCAAGACGGCGGCAGGTACGGCGGCCTTGGAACGCTTCTTGACATGGTTCCTTCACTGATTTCGGGCATGCGGCAGCATCACGCCGACGCACAGGGGTGGATGGATGCCCGGCCGGGATCCGCACGCGTCGGTGCGGGCCGAACGGAGGGAGGGGGGAAGGAGTGTGGTCAGCCGGTGCTGAACCGGCTGTCCGAACGGGCGGGTACGGCTTGGGTGATGACTCGGGTGATGGCTTGGGCAAGGAGGTCCAGGGCCGCTCGCGAGGGTGAGCCGGCCGCAGTGGTGGCGACCACGACGCTGGAATCCGGCCCCTGGCTCAGGGTCTGCTGGATGACGGTCAGCGAACCGACCAGCGGGTGCCGCAACTCGTAGTCGGCGACCGCGCATGCCTTGACCCGGTGGTCGGCCCACATCGACGCGAAGTCCTCACTCTTCGCGCTCAGCTCGCCGAGCAGCGAGTGCAGCGCGGCGTCCTGCGGATGCTGGCCCGCCACCAGACGCAGATTCCCCACCACCGCGCCGGCTTTGCCCGGCCAGTCGGCGTACAGGTCACGGGTATGGGGGTCGAGGAACACCAGCCTGGCCATGTTGGGGCGCTCCGCCGGTACGTCCGGGGCACCCGGGTCGAGGTGTCCGGCGAACAGCGCGTGGCCCAGCCGGTTCCATGCCAGGACGTCCCTGCGCCGGCCGAGTACGATTGCGGGGACGTCCGTGAGCGCGTCCAGCAGCTGGCGGGTCGCCTCCGTCACGCGCTCCGGCGCGGGGCGCCGGCGGCTGCGGGGCTTGGCAGTTCGGGCCAGGTCGTGCAGGTGCAGACGTTCGGCCTCGTCCAGCCGCAGGGCCCGGGCGATGGCGTCGAGCACCTCTGACGAGGCATTCAGCGAGTGCCCCTGTTCCAGCCGGGCGTAGTACGAGGCGCTCACTCCCGCCAGCAGCGCCAGCTCCTCACGGCGAAGACCCGGCACACGTCGGCGCTCCCCATAGGTGGGCACCCCGACCTCGTCGGGTCGCAGCTGGGACCGCCGCGTCTGCAGGAAGTCCCCGAGCTGTGATTTCCCGTTCATGGCTCCGATCATGGCTCCGAGTATGGCTCCGAGTATGGGTCGACCCGCAACGCACAGCCTCTCCCTGCCGAGGATAGGCACCAGCGGGTCTGGCTTCCTGGCCCGAGCGGCGATGAGCTGGGCCTCACCGCATCCCGCGCTCATCCAGGAGGACGCTTGAGCACCGCAACCCGCGAACACGACCCCTTCGAGACCCTGAACGCAGCGGATTTCGGTTTCACCAGGCGCGCATGGGTCGACGCCGCCCCCACACGCGTCTACGACCTGGTCAGCGACGTGTCCGCGATCCGCCGGTGGAGTCCCAACGCCACCGACGTCGCCTTCGACCAGGATGCCGGACCCTGAGTCGGCGCCTGGTTCAGCGGCCGCAACCACAGGGACGGCAAGCAGTGGACCACTCGCTCCCAGATCGTGCGGGCCGACCCCGGCAGCGCCTTCACCTTCGTCGTCGGTGGCGCCGAGGACGGCATCGTGCGATGGAGCTGGACTTTCCGACCTCAAGGACGCGGAACCGTCGTCCAGCAGTCCTGGCAACTCCTGCGCCTCGACCCGGTTCTGGGCACCACCCGCAGCGACCTCGACGCGCTACGCGACTACATGGCGGACAGCGCCGAAACCACACTGGCCTCCCTCGCCCAATGGGTCGCCGAAGTACACCACCCCGACACCACCCGCAGCCAATGCCGGATCTCCGGCTGATCTGCTGTTGCGGCAGTTTCAGCTGTGCGTGAGGCTCGATCGGCGGTCCTCGTCGGTGAGGAAGTAGACGTGGTGCAGCTCGGCGGGCGCCTGGGGGTCAAGATCGAGAAGGTCGGAGTCGTCTTGGACTCGTTGCCAGAACTCGGCTTCGGTCGATGCGGTCCCGAGGACCATCCACGGTGTGCCGTACTTCGTCGCTGCCACCCATACCCCGAACTGCCGAAGACCCGGGCCGAACAGCTCCTCTCCGACCGGTTCCTCCTGCATCTCGGCGACCAGGCTTGACGTGTGCTGGTGCGGGCACTTGCGCTGCAAGTGCTGTCGCTCCCACCAGGTGCGAAGAGACTCCGTCGCGGAGTCGGCGGAGTCGTCGGCCGCATCCAGCGCCCCTTGATCAGCGTTCGAGGCGGCGGGCCGACGAACGCGCACCAGCAGTTCGTGCCCGCAAGGCCGGTAGCTGATGAGCCTGAAGATCGCGATCGGGATGCTCACCGGACTATTGTGCCGTTCACGCGCTGGCCCTTTCCGCCGTCCCGTCGCCCTCGCCCGGCCCGTCGGAGGCCGGCCCGGCGTCGTGGCCGCCATGGCGTACAGACCGGGCGGCATCGCGGCCAACGCCTGCGGCCCGGGCGAGGTGCTGTTCCGGAACTGCCGGGAGAATGGGGTCGTGCACCGGCTGACCAAACCCCGGTCGCCGACGGCCGCAGGGAAGGTCGAGCGGTTCCACCGGACCCTGCGCCGTGAACTCCTCGACGGCTGCGAGCCGTTCAGGGAATTTGCGTCGCGCCAGTACGCTCCGGCGATGGCCCCATACTTGCCGATATGATTACCCGCTACTTCGCCCATCAGAGCTGCGAGCCCGACGACGAGCTTACCGCCGACGAGGCCGCGCGCCGGCCCCACCACGTGCGGCGGATAGACGCCGGGGCCGGGTCGATTGTCGAGCGGATCCACGAAGGCGCGATCCACGAGGTGATCTACGACGGTCTCGAGCCGGCCGGGCACGCCGCGCGCTACGGCGCGGTCCCGTACGAGGTGGTGCGCACGACCCAGACCACGACCGGCCGGGTGATCGAGCGCGGCTGCCACCGCGCCGACGGCACCCTGACCACGCGGGCCCGCACCGAGATCGATCTCGATGGCCGGCCCCAGGTCGAGGAGTACTTCGACGGCGCCGGCGCGCCGACCTCGCGCGACGTCTACGCCTGGCACGGCGACCGGTTGCGCCAGGTGGTCACCCACCAGCCCGACGGGCGCAGCATCGTGACCTACCAGGCCGACGACGACGGTGACGACGACGCCCCGGTCGACGCGATGCGGGTGCCTGCGGTGCGCACGGTGCCGTGCCGGCCGTGCGGCCGCACCGGCACCTGCGCGACCTGCCGCGGCACCGGCATCTCGCCGCTGCGCCATCTGCCGGAGGCCGCGCCGGCCGACGGCCGCTGCCGCTCGTGCAAGGGCAGCAAGCGCTGCAACCAGTGCAAGGGCCAGGGGCGCTGGCACCCGGTCGGCCCGTACCGACCGGCGCGCGAGGTCGCCGACCCCGGCTTCGCGCTGTGCTACGAGTGTCACGGAACCCGTGGCTGCGCGTTGTGCGAAGGCACCACCTTTGACGACGATGCCCTGCCGTGGTGCAGGGCCTGCGACTACGGCACCTGCAGCACCTGCTTCGGCGAGGGCCAGATCGCGGCCGCGCCGGGTACGGCCTCGGCGCTGCGCACGATCACCTTCGAGCAGGGCCACCCGACCGCGGCCGACGCCCCGTGGGGCCAGCAGAGCCTGACCCTGACGACCGACGGCACTCTCGGCTACCAGCAGCAGGTCAAGGGCGAGGTCCGCAGCGTGCGCGGCCGGGTCGATCCCACGCGGATCGAGGGGCTGCTGGTGGCGCTCGCCCGCACCAGCTTTCCGGCCGCGCCCCAGCAGACGTTCCTGCCCGGCGCGTCGGTGATCACGCTCGTGGTGGAGCCCGGTGGCCGCGTGGTGATCGACTACTTCGTCGCGCTGGAGCTCGACGGCTACCGCGAGGTGATCCGCGTGCTTGGCGATCTCAACACCGCGCTGCGCAAGCACGACGCCCCGGCGCTCTCGGCCTGGCGCTTCAAGCCGCACGCGTAAGCTCACCCGATGTCCAACCTTGCCGTTCACCCCCAACACCCTGGCCCGCGCCCCGGTCCTCAGCGGCGCTGAAGTCGTGCGCTGCCGGCCGCTCGTGGCCGGCACAGCACAGGCGGACTGCACAGCAGCCCCGGCTACCGAAGCCCCGCCGAGTAGGAGACAGCACTCGCGGTTTGATCACCACACCGACGGTGGCGGTCAGGGGGAACAAGCTCAAATAGCGGTGGTACCGGTCAGACAGGCTTCAACTCCTGGGTGGCTCGCTCGTCGTAGCTCGCCTGAGCCGCCTGGATGTCGGTCATGTGCGTCTCGGACCAGGCGCGAATGGCGTCCATCAGGCCCGCCAGGTTTTGCCCGAGTTCGGTGAGGCTGTATTCCACCCGAGGCGGCACGCTCGGATAGACCGCCCGGTGGACCAGTCCGTTGCGCTCGAGGTCCCGCAGGGTCCGCGTCAGCATCTTCTGGGTGATGCCGTCCAGCCGACGGCGCAGTTCGCCGAATCGCTTCGTCCCCGGCCGCAGTGCGCCCACCGTCAGGCAGACCCACTTGCTGGAGAGGAAGTCCAGTACGGCCCGAGAGTTGCAGTTGCGGAGATAGGCATCGGCGCCACCGTATGAGCGCAGGTCAGGAATGGTATCCACGAGGTACCTGAATACCATTGAGGTGCCTTCTTCACAACGGATACCACGTCACTGATGCTTGATCACATGACAGAGAACATGCGAGTCGTGCACCAGGAAAGCCTCGGCGGACCCGAAGTCCTCCGACTGATCGAGACCGAGCGCCCTGCCCCTGAGCCGACCGAGATACTGGTCGAAGTACGCGCCGCGGGCGTCAACCCCGTCGACTGGAAGGTCCGTCAGGAGGGACGCTGGCTCACCCCGCCCTTCGCCGTCGGCTGGGACGTCTCCGGCGTCGTGGCCGCGGTTGCACCCGGCGAGAGCCGCCTGTCGGTCGGTGACGAGGTCTACGGGATGCCGCGATTCCCCGCGCCCGCGGGCGGATACGCTGAGTACGTCACCGGGCCTTCGCGCCACTTCGCGCTCAAGCCGAAGAGCCTCGATCACGTAGCGGCCGCGGCTCTGCCTCTGGCGGCGCTGACGGCCTGGCAGGCCCTCGTGGACGTCGCACAGGTCGGCGCCGGCCACAGGGTGCTCATCCACGCCGCCGCCGGGGGCGTCGGGCACCTGGCGGTCCAGATCGCAAAGGCTCACGGGGCGTACGTCATCGGCACCGCGAGCGCGGCCAAGCACGATGTGCTGCACGAGCTCGGAGCGGACGAGCTGATCGACTACACGGTTCAGGATTTCGCCGAGCTCGTACGGGACGTGGACGTCGTCCTGGACCTCATCGGCGGGGAGTACGAGGACCGTTCCCTGCCGACGCTGCGCCCAGGAGGCCTCCTGATCAACGTTGTGAATCCGTTTGATGTCGAGCAGACCGCGACGAAGGCCGCCGCGGTGGGGGCGCGCGGCACCGCGGTGTTGGTGGCGCCGGATCATGTCGCACTGGAACGGATCGCCGCGCTCGTGGAGGAAGGCAAGCTGCGGCCTCTGATCGCCGCGACGTTCCCGCTGGAGAAGGCGGCGAAGGCGCATGAGCTGGGCGAGAGCAGTCGTACCACCGGGAAGATCGTCCTGACCACCTGAGGACCCGGCGCGAGAGGGTCGGCAGTCGGGTGCTCGATGTGCCGGTGCTCGATTGGTGGGTTCCTGAGGACTGGACGTGTCGTGAGGGGCAGGAGCGAGTTCTCACGAGGAGGCGGTGGGACCACCTGGAGGGGGTCTGTCAAACGAGCGGTGTAACTGGGGTGGTTGATGGTTACTGACGGGCCGCTGAGAGCCTCTGCCTGGACGAGTTCGGCCCGCTCAACCTCCGGCCCCACCCCGGCCGGCAGTGGGCCGAACGCGGCGGGCGGCACAAGGACCCCGACCGGGAACCCCGACGCCGCCGACGGGCGACCTACACCCGCCCCCACGGAGTCCGGCACCTGTCCGCCGCCTTGGACCTGGGAAAGGACAAGCTCTATGGCCACATCAAGCCGAAGAAGAACCGGACGAGGTTCCTGGAGTTCTGCCGCTACCTGCGCAGCCTCTACCCGCTGAAGATCCGTATCGCGATCGTGCTCGACAACTTCTCCCCGTACCTGACCACGGAAGGGGACACCCGGGTCGGCGACTGGGCCGCGGCCAACAACGTCGAGTTCGCCTACACGCCGATCAACAGTTCGTGGCTAAACCGCATCGAGGCCCAGTTCACCGCCCTGCGCTACTTCACACTCGATGGAACCGATCATGCATCAGCCTGCCTATGGCGGGCTCGGGCCCAGACCCCTGCCGCGCCGGATCGGGCGACCCCCGAAACTGACAGACGCCGCTGCTGTGCCTGGCGGTCGCCCAGGTCCTGATGGGCTTCCCTTCGGCCCGGCACTGGATCCGCTTCGCCCACGCCGGCTGGGGCACCTCTTTCGCTACCTGCCTCAGCAGTCCGCCTACAACAAGCGGCTCAACGCCGCCGGACCGCTGATCAGTCACGTGATCGAGGCCCTGGCCAGGCGGATCCCGACCTGGAACGACGACTTGCGGCTGATCGACTCCACACCGCTGCCCTGCGCGGCCTCTCGCGAGACCGTCAAACGTTCCCAGCTGGCCGGACATGCCGGCTACGGCTACTGCCGCAGCCATTCCCGCTTCTTCTGGGCTTCCGGCTCTATCTGCTGACCACCGCCGAAGGCATGCCAGTGTCCTGGTGCCTGGCGAACCCCAAGCTCGGCGAACGGGAGGTGATGGCCGCACTGCTGGAACGCGACCACCACCTTGTCCGCTCCGGTCAGGTGACCCTCGCGGACAAGGGCTTCGCCGGGCGGGAGTTCGAGGCGTTCCTGACCGAGCGCTTGGGCGTCCATCTGGTCCGGCCGGATCGCAAGGGACGAACCGGCCCGGCGCGGCCGTCTTGCTCGTGTCCGCCAGCACACGAACGGTGCATCAACCGCCTCACACAGTGGCGCGCCATCGCACCCGCTATGAGAAGACCGCCACCATCTACCTCGCCGGACTGTACGTCGCGGGCATCTTCCGCTGGTCCGCCCGGTGATCCAAACGAAACTGCCCACGTGAGGATGCGACTTCGGCTGATCAGTGGTGTCCTGAAAGAGAGCTTTGGCACGTCGGCACCGCTAAGTCTCGGCGGTGATCAAGCCGACCGGGCACCCGATCCGGCTACGTGTGGGCTCCCCGCAGCGTCCCGCCACCCTGGGCATGTCGACACGTGGCTGACAGACCGTCAGCTCACGCGTCTGGTTGCCGACGGCAGCGAAGCGTGATTGTCTTCCAGTCTCCTCGGAGGCAGACCATGCCAGCCAATAAGCGGACCGTGAATCGCCTGCGACTAGCCGAAGAGGGTCAGCGGCCGCTGACGCCATATGAACTCGTACAGTTGCGACCCAGTCTGGGAACCGGCGAACCGCCCCCGGCCATGATTGAGCTCGCCAACCGCAAGCGCATCCACGTCATCGCCGATGAAAGCCCCCCAGAGCCAGAGGTCCGCCGCATTGATGGGGCCGGGGAAAATCTGTGGCGTGTCGACGTGCACGTCGGGCCGGAAGGCGACGTTGCCCTGCCCGGCAAGACAGCTATGCGCAGCCTCCCGGAAGAGCTGTTGTCCGAGATCGATCCTGACTTGGATTTGCGTGCCTGCCGTCCCGAGTGGCTCGACCTGTTCTATGTGCCGCGCTTGCTTCCCAGCCGCAGAGAAACGCCGATCCGGCGACTCAGGGGCGGCATGGTTCAGCCGGAAGCCCTCTTTCCCCCTGAGAACCGGTCAGATCTGGCCGAAACAAGCTTCCCCTGGGGCAATGTAGGGAAAATCGTTAACAACGAGGGGAACCACGGTTCAGGGGCGCTCGTCGGTGACCGCCTTGTCCTCACGGCCGGCCATGTTGTGCCATGGCAATCCGAAGAGTGGTGGATGCGTTTCGTGCCCGCGTACTACAATGGCCAGTCCCTCCACGGTGCCGGCGTCCAGTCCTACGTATCGGACGTGCGGGGCTACAACCCGGATCTCCTGGGCGGCGACTCGGCGGGGTACGACTGGGCCATCTGCCGACTCTACGAACCGCTTGGAACAGTGGATCGACTCGGTCACTTCGGCACCAAGACCTACAACCCTGCCTGGAACGGTCAGGGGTTCTGGAACAACATGGGTTATCCGGTCAACATGTGGTTCCTAGGAGCCAGCCTCCAGGGCTTCATCGCGGTCGAAGACACCGACGACGACATCAATGGAGGCCTCGAAATCGAGCATTACGGCGACACCACCAAAGGCAACTCTGGCGGCCCGCTGTTCGCCTTCTTCGGTGAGGGCCAGCCCCGCATAACCGCGGTTCAATCCGGTTACCAGGCGGAAGACGAGGACATGGGCCCCATCAACGTCGCAGCCGGCGGCCCCGGCATGTCCAAACTTGTTGCATGGGGACGCACGAACTGGCCTTAAAGCGTGTTGCAGAAGTCGGTGTTCTGGCAGGTCAGGGTCCTGTCTCGAGTCTTCTGATCATGCGGCAAGGGCGAGGTTGTGCATGCGGGCGACGGCTCGGACTGCATGGTGGAGGCTGTCGCCGCGCTGTCGGCAGTCACGCAGGATCTTGTAGTTGATCAGCAGAGAAGTCCGCTCCTGGCGGCTTCACATGCGGATGCACATGACGTTTCGTGCGCGGCTGGATGCAGCACTACGGCGCGTACTACCGCACCTTGCTGCATCCCCTCCTCCAGCGCATCAACACCTACTTGATGCGCTGGATCCGCAAGAAGTACCGACGGCTCCGGGCGTTCAAGAGGGCCCACAACTGCTGGCTCGGGATCACCCGCCTGCAACCAAGCCGTGTAACGGGAGACTTTACGCACGGTTCTGTGGGAGCCCGGGGGTGAGAATTCCCCGGGCCACCCGACCTCTAATCGAGCCATGGCGAGAACCGTCCCGGGGCGTCCAGCCTCCACCCCGGGCGGGCCGCGGGGGAGGGGCATGCGCGCGCTCCCTGTTCAGCACGTCGCGTGACGAAACCCCGGCCGCGGCGATCGAACCGGTGGCCCTTCACCACCGCGAGGCGGTCAAGGCCGCGCTGGCCGAGACCCTCGACCGGATCATCAAGCGCTGAGCACACGGCGCGCCGAAGCGGGCCACGCCGGCCCCCTGATCTCCTCGACCTCGCCGGACAACGCTCGGGCAGCTACCTCACAGAGCCTCACTTCATCCCCAAGGCAGCTTCACGCGCCTGGCGCTGGGCTCCGGAGATGGAGGAGGCCGCAGAGGCCGACCTGCCGGACGATCTCATGCGCGCCACGGTCGCCGTCCTTTCCCACTGGGAGGGCGCACGCGACGCCGACCTGAGCATCGGGGAAGCGCTCGACCGACTTCGGGACTGAGGCGGTCAGTCCGGGGAACCGGCGAAATGCGGCTCCCAAGATGGCCGGATGCGCGGAGCGGGGTCAGCGGGCCGTACAACCGCTGCGTGGCTCGAACTCAGTCTCGCGGCGATCGGCCTGCTGGCCTGGATGCGTGTCCTGCTGCTGAACCGGAGCTGGCCACTGCCGAGCCGAGCAAGCTCCGCTATCGGCTGCTGCACGTGGTAGGCGCCTGCGCTTGTGGATGTCGGCGACCTGGCACCTGGAGACACGAACTGGCCAGGGCTTTCCACCGCCTCGCGGCACTGCCCCGTCCCGCCGGCTGACCAGCAAACACCTGACCGCCCACGACCCGAAGGACATAGGAGAACCCAATCCCCGCGCCGGGACTCCACCCTGCCCAAGCAACGACAATCCCACGCCCACCCGACAGCAGACGATCAACGGTCTCCCACCACCCCAACCTAAACGCCGAGGTTAAGGGGCTGGGAGGGGTCTCCAAGACGAAGGGTAAGTTCTACGGAGAGTCGTCAATGCTATGAAATGTCCCAATACTGCGACAAGTCCGCTATGGGCGTTGACGCCATCATCTCCGACCTCCCACGCTGATGGGTAAGCAGCCCATCCACCCCCAAGAGGAGATCATCGTGGAGACAAGCGTCTGGCGGCCCCTCCGACATCTTGTCGGCGCGTCTTGCGCGGCTGTGCTGCTCGCCGGAACGGTGGGCGTGGCAAGCGCCGAGGCAGTGCCTCAGACAACGAAGGCCACGGCGGAATCGTCGAACGCGGCACCACACGAGCCCTGTACGGGCAACCACATCGAGGACGGCAGGCTCGTCTGGGATCCGCCGGGCTGCACCCCGCCATGACGTGAGGCAACCACCGCTAACCTCGCGTTTTCACCAGGCCTGGTGTGGTCACCGACCAGTGGTCTCACACTTTCACCAAGGTTTGATCACAAACCCGAGAAGCGCCCTGACCTGCAACAATAGGACTTGAGGAGCCAGTCCCTCTACGCCATCAACCCGCTGATCGCCCACTGCCGCGATCGCTAAGCCCTGAGCCGCAAGAACGGCCGACCGCCTGGACGCCAAGGTCCTGGCGCACCTCTTGCATACCGACATCGCCGAACACCGGCTCCTGCCCGCGGACAGCGAACTACCCAGGCCGTCACCGCCTTGGCCTGCACCCGGCCGAACGCCGTCCCGGGACCGCCGCCGAGCAGTCCACCGGCCAAAGATCGCGCCAACCCCTGTGTGGGTCAGTCGCGCTTCTGAGGGAGACGTTTCCTTTCTGGGCGGACGGCCATACTGCTGGTCCCGCCGAATCTGCCGGGCGCAGTCCTGAGTTGTCAGACATCTTCCCGAACGGTATTACCGACACCGAGTCCGAGACGAAGTTGGACACGTAGACCTGGCGTCGATGGCTGTCCGGCGACACCGCTACCCCCAGCGGGCCGTGGCCGACGGGGAAGGTGCGGTCCACGCGGTTCGTCGCGGTGTCGATCACCGACACTGAGCCTTCGTAGTTGTTGGCCACGTAGACCCAGCGCCTGTCCGGCGACACCGCCACCCCCCGCGGGCCGCGGCCGACAGGGATGGTGATGTCCACGCGGTTCGTCGCGGTGTCGATCACCGACACGGAGTCCGAGTAGAGGTTGGTCACGTAGACCTGGCGCTTATCCGGGGACACCGCCACCCCCACCGGGACCTTGCCTACGGGGATGGTGCGGTCCACGCGGTTCGTGAGGGTGTCGATCACCGACACCGAATCCGAGCCGTAGTTGGTCACGTAGACCTGGCGCCTATCCGGGGACACCGCCACCCCCTGCGGGTCTTTGCCTACGGGGATGGTGCGGTCCACGCGGTTCGTGAGGGTGTCGATCACCGACACCGAGCCGCGCACCGAGCCCGAGCGGCTCAAGGTCACGTAGACCCAGCGCCCATCCCGGGACACCGTCACGCCCGCCGGGGTGGAGCCGACGGGGATGGTGCGGTCCACGCGGTTCGTGAGGGTGTCGATCACCGACACCGAGTCCGAGCCGTAGTTGGTCACGTAGACCTGGCGCCTATCCGGGGACACCGCCACATCCCGAGGGTTTTTGCCGACGCGGATGGGGTGGTCCTCGGTGCGGTTCGTGAGGGTGTTGATCACCGACACCGATCCCGAGCCCAGGTTGGCCACGTAGCCCCGGCGCCCATCCAGGGACATCGCCACCCCCTGCGGGGAGTCGCCGACCCGGATCGAGGGCACTGGTTCAGGACCAGAGGAGCCGGACTGCGCCAGGTAGATGCCGACACCCCCCACGGCCAGCGCCACCGCCACCACCCCCGCAATGAACCTGGCCCGCCAGCGCCAGCGCCAGCGCCAGCGCCTGGGCCGCGGCAGGCGCGGCCGCGGCCGGGCCTCGTCACCTTTAGGCGGCGGCGATTCCAGGGGCGTGCCGGACGGTTCCTCCGGCTCGGCTGGTGGCAGGAGCTCGGTCAGCGGGGCCGGCTCCGGGGAGCACGGCGGCATGGTTTCGGTCGGTTGCTCCGGCTCGGCCGACGGCATGACCGAGGGAAGAGACGGTGGCTCCGAATGGGATGGGTGGGGCTGGGCGGCGATGGGGGTGAGCCGCTGAGCGGCCTCGTCGCCGCTCATCCGCTGCTCTGGGTCCTTGGCCAGCAGCCCGAGGAGGACCGGGGTCAGCTCCGCTGCCCGGCGCGGCGGGACGGGAAACTCGGACAGTACGGCGCTCAGCGTGGTGATGGCGGAGTCGCGGTCGAAGGGGCCGGTCCCCTCGAGCGCGAAATACAGGGTGGCACCGAGTGAGAACAGGTCGCCGGCCGGGGTGGGTTCGCCGTGGGCCCGTTCCGGGGCCATGAAGCCCGGGGTACCAATGAGATCCAAGGTGGCGGTCAGGCGGGTCTCTCCGGAGCTCGGCTCCAGCGAGATGCCGTAGTCGATCAGCAACACCTGGCCGCCCTCCGCAGGGTGGGACGGCTGCGGGCCGGGGTGGGTCAGCAGGACGTTGGCCGGCTTGACGTCCCGGTGCAGGATGCCGAGCCGGTGACCCTCCTGCAGTGCGTCGAGAACCGCCAGCCCGATCTGGGCGACGTCGGCAGGCGGCAGCGGCCCCCGCTCGCACACCACCGCGTTCAGGTCCATGGCGCCGGGAACGAATTCCATGACGATCCACGGCAGGCCATCGGCCTCCACGATGTCGTACACAGTGACCACATGGGGGTGGTTGCGCAACCGTGCAGCGTGCTGCGCTTCGCCGCGGGCCCTCGTGATCCGGGCCCTCACCTCTTGTTCTGGAATGTCCGGCGGCAGGACGACCTCCTTGAGCGCGACCTCGCACGCCAGTCGCTGGTCATACGCCTGCCACACCCGTCCCCTGCCGCCGGCGCCGAGCCGACGTTGGAGCTGGTAGCGCCCGGCGATCACGCGCCCGGCGGCCTCGTACGCTCCCGTCATGGCGCTCCCTCTTCCAGGACGGCCCAGTAGGGTTACCCGGCGAGCGTTGAAAAGCCCCTTTCCAGGGTAGCCCGCGTATGCTCCGTGCGGCGGGGTCCGGATCATGCGAAAGCGCAAGCCGGATGCCATGAAACCCGCCCGCCTCCCGTGGCGTGCACCCCGTGCCCGGGGCCGGGATGCGCGGGATCCGGTCGCCCCGCCACCCGGCATCGGTCACTTCGATCCGCAGGCTGCCGTCCTCGTGCAGCTTCAGGGTCAGGCGGAAGTCCCGGCCCCGGACGCGGCAGTGGAGCACGGCGTTCGACGCCGGCTCGGCCACGATGTGTGCCGCGTCGTTCCCGCAGGAAGGGGGCAAATGGTCGCGGTGCCAGACGCTGGAGCCGGTGTAGCCGCGGGGGGGCGGTGTTGGTCAGCTCTGGGCCAGCCTGCACGCGTCCCAGCTGGCGGCCGACCGGGTACTCGAACCACAGGCGGTCACGGACATCACCGAGCACCCCACCCTGGAGGGCAAGGTGTACTGCGCGGTCGTCCTGACACGTTCCCGCGACGCGTGGTGGGTTGGTCGATCGACGCCTCGCCCGCTGCGGCGCCAGGGCGGTGTCCCAGGCAATATCGGTGTGTACCGAGGGAAAAACATTCCTGGTGGCGGAAGCGATAAGCCTTTCGGTTACTGGACCGAGATGGATGTCTGGCCGACCGAGCCCGGCGGAAGGCGGAGCGGCATGGGTCGTCTCGTCATCGGGGGGAAGGGTGAGGTTTGGTATACGCCTCACTATAAGCCGGGTTCATGGACACTTATTCGAGAGGGGTGCGGCTGTGGCCGGTATGGCAAGTAGCGGAGCGAAGGGGAAGTGGGAGCTGCTGAGGTCGGCTCCCTCTGGCACGGATGACCCCTATGTGATTGCGGCACGGCGAAGGGTGGCTCGCTGGGAAGATCTCGACGTGGCGAGCATCGGCGAGCGTCCGTATCTTATTTCAAGGGATGAATACCTGCGGATTCGAGACGAATTCAATGATGTAGGTGTCACCTTTCTTGAGGTTGATGCGAGCGATGTCACCACGGAGGACGATCTCCTCGTACTGCTTGGAAAGGCGTACAAATTTCCGGAATACTACGGGGAGAACTGGGACGCCTTTCTCGACTGCTATGCGGACGTGGTGGAGGCCGACGAGTCCCCGCTCGTTCTGGCGATTCATGGCCTCTCGAACTTCTGTGAGTCTGACTTTCGGGCATTCCTCCGATCCCTGTACGAACTGGAATCGATCACTGAGACTATCCCCCTACTCCGGTCGGTGATTCCCAGGAAGGTCGTCAACCTTTACCCCGGGGACTGGCCTGCATCGCCCCGTTCGGGTGATGCGAAATGATCTTTCAGTGAGATAGAGAATCGGCTCCCGTCGGCACGCGCCGGCGGGAGCTGCTTCTTGTTCGATGGCAATCGCGCGGCGGCCGCCCAGTCACTCGCCCGCCCGATATGCCTGAATGTGACACGTCTTGGCCAACTGCGCTGAAGTCGTGTCCTGCTCGCCTCATGACGCCACTGTCGGGCGCCGGTGCAACGCTCAACGCACAAGACGTGCGGCTGGCGTCGTCGAGACCGCGGCGGGCGGTGCAGGACCGCTTCGTGTAGACGGGCCCACGCGCCAGCTCTGGCCAGGTAAGGAACCGGAGACTCCAACGTCTGGTGGACACTTGGAGACCGGTGCGGTGGTGGACTGCGCGTCCGTTCTCACCATGAGGCAATGGACCCACTCGGTGGACATTGCAGCTCGAGCCGCCCTTGCGCGATCACGACCGTATCGTTGGTGGTCGAATCGGCCCTCGGACACTCGCTATAGCGATACGGATGCGAGGGCCTCGACCTGACGGTCGCGGTCCTCGTGGCGTTTTCGTAGGTGATGGTGATGCCGAGGGCTTCGTAGAGGGGGCCTGTCATGTCGGCGTCGGCGGCGTGGACGTGCTGTGTGACGTCGCCAAGTCTCTCGGTCATCGCCCGGATCTGGTCGGCGGTGAGCGGTTGCTGCGTCGTCCGGGTAACAGCGGGCAGCGTGTCGATCTTCTTCTGTGCGGCTTCCTTGTCTCGTTGTGCCTGCTCGGGTGTCAGCGTCTCTGCGGTGCTCGCTGCGATGTGCGCGTGGTTGAGTGCGGTGATGGTGGCGGCGAGCCGGTCCGGTGGGAAGGCCCGGGCGATCCACGAATCCAGCGCCCGGCACACGATGTCTTCGCGCAGGTTGACGGTCCGCGGGTGGTCGAGCCCGGGGTGGAGCGCGGCTTCCTGCTCCCTGCCGTGAGGCACGGCATGGGGCGGGCCCGCATCCAGCGCCCTGGGGGCCCGCTCCACGCGATCCCGCCGTGCTCGGAGGCCGGCCGGTGGGCAGAAGCGGGGCCGCGGCCGGCGAGCTGTTTGTCGCCCCGACTGTATGTGCTTCGGGGCGATCGCCTGAGGGGAGCCCGTAGAGCATGCGCCAGCCGTCGCTCGCGCGAGGAGGCTTGCAGTCCCGGTGGGGCGTGCGCGGGGTTGCACCAAAGACCTTGCGTCCGGTGCGGAATCTGGTCCTGACCGAGTTTGAGGAGCGTCTGGCCCACGAGTACGGACCGGGCTCAGTGCCGCTCCCGGTTCGTACGCAGGCGCCGCCTGCCCGGGGCCAACTCCTTGCCAAAGCGCCCCCGGACAGATGGTGCCAAACACGCCCATTGCCGACGGGCTAGACGTTGTCGCCGGTACAACGAGGCCGGGGGCCAACAGGTCACCCCAAGGCACCATCTCGCACCGTGGTCCAGGCTGTTGCGCGTCATCCATCCCCGTACTGCCAGGTTGGTCATCGGCAGCGGCGATCGGCTTTCAGGGGTGCGGCACCACTGCTATGGGGCAGGCGGCGTGGTGCAGAGCGGCGTGAGCCGCGGGTCCGATACGGCCACCGATCGGGGAGCGGCGTACCCGGCGGCCAAGGACGAGTAACTGTGCCCGGGTGGCGGCCGAAAGCAGCACTTGTCCGGAGCTTCCGATTTCCACGTGCGGGATCACCGTGACGATGGGGTACCTCTCCCGCCATGGCTTCAGCGCGTGCTCCAGTGCTTTCTTCTCGAACGGTCGAGACCTCCGGCTTCGTCGGCGAGGCGCATCAATCCGGGGCTGTAGGCGAAGATGGGCGGCAGGCTCGCACCGCTCGCAGTGTTGCGCCGCGTGGGGCGGCGGCCTCGAAGGCGAACTGGAGTACGTGGTCATTGTCCTCGGCGTCGCCTTGCTGGCCTACGACGATTTCGCCGCCTTGTGTCTCATCCTCGCCCCCGCCGGGGGCGCGGACGGAGACTACGGGGCACGGAGATGCCGCGATGACCTGCTGGCCGTAGGAACCGAGCAGGCTTCCGGTGATAGCCCCGTACCTGCCCGATCCGAGCACCAGCATGTTCGCCAGTTCGGCTTCGGAGAGCAGCGCGGCAACTGCGGTGTCCGACAATCGAATCTGCGCAGGAACGCCTGCCAGCGCAGGCCGACGTCCTCGCCTTACAGGCCGATGGCCGACGTCCACAGCCAGACCGGCGGCGTGAAGACCAGTCTGTCGATGCCGGACAGGTGTCCCCGGCCCCTGTCATCGCCCTGTACTCGGCTACCACGCCAGAGGGTCACTCGCATGTCGCCGAGGCGCCGGAGCTCCGGCGAGGGAGGCTCCTTGTGCGCGTGCCCAAGGTTCGACATTGCGGCTTGTGCAGCGTCTTCCTCCCTTACGCGTCGGCGGGCTCACCCCCTACTCTGACCACTGCTTGCGAGTTACCTGTCAGTTAACAAGTCGTTTGATGGGCGCGGCGCACCCGGGCCCGGAGGTCAATGTGAGTTCCGCGCAGTCCCCTCTTGAAAATCGCCCGGCTTCCGTGGCGCACCTCTTTCTCTCGAGAGTCGAGGCCACACCCGACCGGGAGGCTTACCGCTATCCCGCGTCGGCCGCCGACGGCGCTCCCGGAACCGAGCAGTGGCGCTCGCTGACATGGGCGCAGACCGCTGAGCGCGTCACGGCGATTGCAGCCGGCCTGCTTGCCCTCGGACTGCAGCCCCAGGAAAGGGTGGCGATCTCCTCCTCCACCCGAGTGGAGTGGATCCTGGCCGACCTGGGCGTCATGTGCGCGGGCGCGGCCGCCACCGCTGTCTACCCCAGCACCAATGCCGACGAGACGGTGTACATCCTCTCCGACTCCGGCAGCCGGGCGATCTTCGTCGAGAACGCCGCCCAGCTGGCCAAGGTGGTCGCCCACGTCGACCGCCTGCCCGAGCTCGGCCACGCGATCCTCTTCGACCCTGAGGCGGACATCCCGCAGGTGGAGGGGCTGGAGGTGCTGTCCCTCGCTGAGCTGGAAAAGCGGGGCACGGCGTACCTCGAAGAGCACCCGGACGCGATGGAGAAGACGGTCCGGGCAATCGGCCCGGAGCAACTCGCCACCCTGATCTACACCTCCGGCACCACCGGCCGACCGAAGGGCGTGCGCCTGGTGCACGACTGCTGGTCCTACCAGGCCGTGGCACAGGAGGCCGGCGGACTGCTGCGCTCCGACGATGTGCAGTTCCTGTGGCTGCCGCTGTCCCACGTCTTCGGCAAGGCTCTGATCTCCGGTCAGATCAGGACCGGCCACGTGTTGGCGGTGGACGGGCGGGTCGACCGCATCATCACCAACCTGCCCGCCGTACGCCCCACCCTGATGGCGTCCGCCCCGCGGATCTTCGAGAAGGTCTACAACGGCATCGCGGGAAAGGCGAGAGCCGAGGGCGGCGCCAAGTACAAGATCTTCCTCTGGGCGGCGAAGGTCGCCCGCGACTATGCCAGGGCCGGGCAGCAGAGCATGGCGGCAACCGGAAGACGCAGCGTGCCTCTGTCGCTCGCGTTGCAGCACGCCATCGCTGACAGGCTGGTGTACGGCAAGATCCGCGCGGCCTTCGGAGGCAATCTGCGCGCCAGCGTTTCGGGCAGTGCCGCACTCGCCCCCGATATCGGCTACTTCTTCTCCGGCGCCGGCGTGCACGTCCTCGAGGGCTACGGTCTGACCGAGACCAGCGCGGGCTGCATCGTCAACCCCGCCGACGACAACCGGGTCGGCACGGTCGGCACACCGCTGCCCGGCACCGAGGTCCGCATCGCCGAGGACGGCGAGATCCTGTTGCGGGGCCCCGGCATCATGCGCGGCTACCACAACCTCCCCGAGAAGACCGCAGAGGTGCTGGAGAGTGACGGCTGGTTGCACACCGGCGACATCGGCGAGATGGACAAGGACGGCTTCGTCCGGATCACCGACCGCAAGAAGGACGTGTTCAAGACCTCGGGCGGCAAGTACGTGGCGCCCACCGAGATCGAAGGCCGCTTCAAGGCCGTCTGCCCGTTCGTCAGCAACATCCTGGTCATCGGCAACGGCCGCAACTTCTGCAGCGCCCTGATCACCCTGGACGAGACCGTGATCATGCCCTGGGCGGCGTCTCACGGCCTCGGCGGCCGCAGCTACGCCGAGGTCGTCTCCTCGCCACAGGTCCACGAGCTGATCGACGGCTTCGTTCAGCGGGTCAACGGCGACCTGCAACGGTGGCAGACAATCAAGAAGTTCTCGGTGCTGTCGCGCGACCTCGACATCGAGCACGGTGAACTCACCCCGAGCCTCAAAGTCAAGCGGCCTGTCGTGGAGCGCGAGTACGCCGAGGTCATCGAGGGGATGTACGACGGCTCCCGCGAGGCCTGATCCCCATCTGTCCGGTACGGCACTTTCCACAGCCGTACCGGACTCTGGGCTCACCTGTCCGAGAAGGGCATTCGGCTCGCCGGATACCAAAGCAGGGTCCGGTGGGCATTGGGGCAACGGGGGGAGGCAGGGCCAGCACGGCCGGGGAGTTCCTCCGGCCAGGCGACGCGGAACACCAACGGCACCGCTGTGTACGGGCCGTCGTTCGAGCCGGAGGCGAAAAAACACGCTCAGGCCATAGGGAACGGCTGCTCACACGGCAATGGCGGGGCGCCCTGAGCCGCGGGTCAGTCGAGCAGAACACATCAGACCATCACCATGGCACGACTCCGTTGTCGTCGAACATCTGACCAGTGGGGCCGTTGTCGGGAAGAGCCGCCGACCGGATGGCGATCGCCGCGCCCTGCTCAGGGGTCTGAGTACCGCTGAACCCATTGAGGTCGGTGGCCACGTGGCCGGGGCAGGCGTTGTTGATCAAAATGTTGGCACCGCTCAGCTCCTTGGCGTACTGGATGGTGACGGCGTTGAGGTAGGTCTTCGTCGGCGCGTACGCCCCACTGATCCCGCCGAGGTCGACACCGGGCGTGGTCTGCAGGGCCAGAGAGCCGACATGGCTGGACTGGTTGACGATCCGCGGGTGTGCCGAGCGGTGCAGCAGCGGCTGCATCGCGTTGGTGACCCGGATGATGCCGATGACGTTGGTCTCCACCAGCCGTCGCACGGTCTCCGGGTCGAGGGTCGTGGGCGCCTCCGGCCAACCACTTGCGACACCGGCGTGGTTGACCAGGACGTCAAGGCGTCCCGCCCGCTGCTCGATCAGCTGCGCCGCGGCGGTCACGCTCGCGTCGTCGGTCACGTCCAAGGGCACGCCGAACGCGTCGACACCCGCCGCGCGCAGTTTCGCCAGGGCGTCCTTCCCGCGCTCCTCGTCCCGGGCGCCGACACCGACGCTCCAGCCCAATGCACCCGGCCCTGCCGCGATCTCGTACCCGATTCCCTTGTTCGCGCCGGTGACCAGCGCGATGGTCTCCTTGCTCATGACAGCGAGCGTGGCCGCGCTTCGGCCATGCACCAACACCACCTCGGTAACGCACCGATACCCGAGCGACATAGATCGACCGTCCGCCGAAGTACGGTGCGTGCATGAAAATACGCGAGCTGCGGTACTTCGTCGCCCTCGCCGAGGAACTGCACTTCGGTAGGGCCGCCCAGCGTCTGGAGATAGCACAGCCGCCCCTGTCCCGCGCGATCGCCCGGCTCGAACGGCAGCTCGGGGTCATGCTGTTGGAGCGCACCACCCGCAAGGTCACGCTCACCGAAGCCGGGGCCGTACTGCTGTCCGAAGGGCGCGTGATCCTCAGCGCGGTGGCCGCAGCCGAGCGGCGTACCCAGCAGGCTGTGCAAAGGCGCCCCCGCCTCGTCCTCGCCGTCAATCCGGCACCGCCGCCCTGTACGCCGAGGGGCACGTGGCGATCCTGCCCACCCCTCACCCACTTGCCGGCCGCTCCGAGATCCGGATGGCCGAAGTCACCGCATTGCCGGAACTCCCGATGGCTCGCTGGCCCGATCCCAGCGGCAACTACCCGGAGGGGCCAGGGGCCGAGGTACGGAACCTGACACAACTCTTCCAGCTGATCGCGCTCGGCCGTACCACGGTGATTGTGCCCGAGTCCGCCAGCACCGACCTGCGCCGGGATCTCACCGCCGTGCCGGTCCTGGACGCTCCGCCCGTGACCACGGTGATCGCTTGGGCGCCGCACAGCCGACTTCGCACAGTCGCCGACCTGATCCGCGTAACAACACGTCTTTGACTGGCTGCTCTGCATCTGCTCGCGTGGAAAGCGGCCGACTTTTGGGAGCGGCGGCCGGAAAACCCGTCCAACGACCCGACGCGCTCACGGAGCGATCCGGGAGGGCAGCACCAGGGCGGGAGGCGGCCCTGCTCCCTGCGAGTTCTGTGAGATTCCGTCCTGGTAGGCGGCGAAGAGTTCTCAGTCGACGCGGTGGGCGCGGTGGCGGACTTCCCGGAGTCGCACCTTCGACGGGAGGCGGTCCAGGCCTGCCGAGTCCCGTGCGTGTGCGAGCGTTTCCCGGTTGAGTTGCATCAGGACCTGCGCCGGTTCCGCGGGAGGCTCCAGCCACAGCCGCACTCGTGCGAACGGAGCAGTACGCCGACCCGTCAGCCGGACACGAGCCCGCAAGACCCCGTCCAGGGCTTGCGATTCTGCTTCGATCACATCCTCCAGCGCGCGGCCGTTGAGTTGGGCCGCCGCGCCGTCCTCGCTGTCGACGAGGACTTGGCCCAGCCGGTGCCGGAGTTGCGCAATAAGCCACCACAGCAGCAACGCCAGCAAGACGGCGAGCACCGCGATGACGGCCGGCCACCACCAGCCCTCTTCCCGCCACCGGGTGCGTTCCACGGTGCCCAGCACCACATCGTCCGGCCCCCGGAAGGGCCACCAGCCCGGCACGCCGAAACCCCAGCGGCGCTGAAGATCCAGCCCGCCCAGCAGCACGCCGCCACCCAGGGCGAACAGTCCAACGCCGAGCAACCCCAGCAGCACCCGGTTCACTGTCTTGATCATCGGGATCACCTCAGCTTTTCTTCGGGCGCCGGACGCGCACGGCCAGCGTGGGTTGCCGGGCGAGCCCCAAAGTCCTCACGGCTTCGCCCAGCGCAGTGCCCAGGTCCGCGCGGACCTCGTCGAGATCGCGGAAATGGACCTGTGCCCGGGCTTTGACCTTCCGGCGGCCGACATCGACCCGTGCCGATTGGACACCGGACACGCGCATGGCCCGGTCGCGCAGAAGCAGGGCGGCTGCGCGGCGGTCGAGCCCGGCGCGGACCTCATCTGCTCTGGGGGTACCGGTGGGCTGCCGCATGGGTAGCAGCCTGCGCAGTCCCGGCGTCACCGCCAGCAGGAAAAGCCACAGGCCGAGGGCCATCGCCACTGCGGCCCCGACGATCATCCAGATGTCATCCAGCGGTCGTGTCGCCAGCTCCTCGGCGAGCCGCCGTCGCCAGCGCATCGCAGGCCCGCCTGCCCGCACCGAGACCACGTCGTACAGGAGCAGTCCAGTGGCTGCGATGGACAGCAGGGCCACAACGGCCGCGGGGATCCGCCGCCCAGACCAGAACCGGCGCGCCGACCGGCCCGATTCCTGGACCGCCGCCGTCGTGCCCGCGCCCGGGGGATCATCGGCGGCCGAAGCGGCCGGTCCGGGATCGGAGGGAGGATCCCCCTCGCCGATCGGCAGCCGCCGGGTGTTCTGATCGGGCTCGCTTGCGCTCATCTCACCCTCTCCTGACCTGTGCGCCGCGTGTGCACCGAGTGCAGCTTCTCGACCGACACAGAGAGGTCGGAGACGTCCATGCCTGCCCATGTCCTGAGCCGTTCGGTGACCTCTCGGCGCACCGCAGCGCACTGCGCCCCGATGTCGGACGGATAGCCCAGCTCCACAGCGATGCGTACCCTTGCTTCGCCGACCACGGCTGGACGCCCAGGGGCGGCCTCGCCCTCACGGCGTTCTGCGGCATTCCGCTCGGGTGCCCGCCGCACGGACACCGTCACGTGCGGTGCCGCGCGGCCCACCGGTACGTGTCCGTCCGGCTCGGTGAAGCGGCTCAGCGCCTCACGGGCCACCTGGGAAGCGATCTTCGCAACGACCCGGTCGGCGACACTGATGGCACCCCGCTCTTCGCGGGGACTGTCCGGAAGACGATCGGCGTCACTGGTCACTGCCGCCAGTCTCCTCGAGCCCGTCGCCGGTCGTCGCGGCTCCGGTCGTCACGGGGCCGGAAGAAGTCGCCCAGTTCCAGGTCACCCTCCATCAACCGCCCGGCCACAAGTCCGACAACACCCAATGCCAACACCACCAGGAAGGCCCCGAAGCCACCGAAATACCCGGCGAAACCCAGTGCCATTCCGGCGATCAAGCCGACCACGGCCTTGCTCATCGCGCGCTCCTTCACTCAAGCAGGCTGTTCCGCCTTGGCTACTGGACCCGCTGCCGCTCTTCCTCTTCGTCCTCCTCGTCGGGCAGCTTCACATCGCTGACCGTGATGTTGACTTCCACGACTTCCAGGCCCGCCATCCGCTCCACAGCGGAAATCACGTTCTCGCGCACGTCACTGGCCACGTCGGTGATCGAGACGCCGTAGTCGACGACGATCTCCAGATCGATGGCCGCCTGCACCTCTCCGACCTCGACGCTCACCCCACGCGTGGCGGATTTGCCGCTGCCGGCGCCGGGCATCCGCTCCCGCATGGATCCCATCGAGCGCGCGAATCCACTGCCCATGGCATGGACGCCGAGCGTGGCCCCTGCCGCCATTCCGGCGATCTTCTCCACCACCACATCGGCGATGGTCGTCCGGCCGCGAGAACCGGGCGGTCCGCCGTGCTTTACGCCGGTGTTCTCAGTCATCGGGTCATTCCTCCCTGAACGAGCTCACCTGACAATCTTTAATCAGATTATATTCGTTTTAGTACCTTTTGCCCGAGGGGTGGATCATGAGACAGGGTGGTCAAGCGAGCGGCACGAGCGCCCCCTGTCGGGAGCCCTTGCGGACACTCAGGCTCAGCGGGGCTAGAAGAGAATCGCGGCAAGGGAAGAGGGTGAGAGGCCGGTGAAAACTGAGGCGTGGATGCAGGCAGTACGGCGCCAGCTCGACCTGGGCCGGCTGCTCCCGCTCGGCGGGCCCGACGACGGGGCGTGGATCACCGAGCAAGCGGCCGGCCGGGCTCTCAGGCGCACGGCCGCGGAGATTCCCGGCGTGTGGCTGGAGACCCTGCGCATCGGGCCGGCACCGCTCGAGCCCGTGTCCGAGCCGGCCGTCCGTCCGCCGGCCAGCGCGCTACCGCCTGGCCCGCTCAGGATTGAGGCCGCCTTCTCCGCATCCATGGGGCGGCCGCTGCCTCAGGCAGCCGAACAGTTGAGGAGCACATTGCTCGACGCGGCCGGTGAACGGCTCGGCCTGGCCGCCGTGGCGGTTGATCTGCGCGTCACGGATCTCCGCGATGGCCCGGAGGAAGCTGTCAGGTCGCGGACCGAGGAGAGGGCCATGAGGCCCCCGCCGGAAGCCGCAGCCGCGCGAAGCTCGCCCCCAGTGACCGGAACAGGACCCATGCGTGGGCCCATCGCGGAGCTGGCCGACGTCGCGGCGGCCGTTCCGGGCGTCGCCCGCCTCACCGTCGTGCTGGGAAGCCGCCCGGTCAAGGTGGATCAACATGACGATCCACCCGGCCGACACATCGAGGTCCAGCTCGCGGTCGCCCCCGGACACCATCCACTGGAAGTCGCCCGCGCCGTCCGGGCAGCGGTAGTCGACGCAGCCACCAGTGACACCCCGGGCCTGGTAACCGCCGCCGTCCTCATCACAGAAACCGCGGCCTAGCAGGCGTCGAGCGGCAGCTCGACGCGCTGGGTCCGGTCTCGCCTTCAGCGCAGTACGCCGCGGCCGGCCTCCGAACTGCGAAACACCAGGCACTGGCTTTCCGCCGCAGGACCAGCTGAAGGGTGTGAGGTCCTCGACGCTGGCCGCAAGGCAGTGACAGCCGCTGCCAATCGCGGCATGGGGACGCTTGCGGACACGCTCCGTGAGCGCACGGCCAGCCTCGGCAAGAAGGAGGACGAAGAGCCGAGGAAGAGGAAGAGCCGGAGGAGGAGATGGAGGAGCCGGAGCCCGCTCGGCCGCAGTGCCGCAGAAGCTCCCGGCAGCGCAATCTGTGGCGGGCCCAGGGCCGCCGGGTTCGGCTGGACTTCAAGCACTTCCAGCGGTACGTCACTCTCACCGAGGAAGAGCCGGAAGGCTGGCGCGGAGAGATCCGGGACGGCGAAGTCGTCATGTCGCACGACGAAGCGATGGAAGAGGAAGAAGCGGAAGAAGCCGAGGAGTCGGAGGATGACGGCGAGTACGAAGCCGCGGAAGACGACGAAGAAGAAGAGGAGGGAGGACGAGCCCGCCGATGAAGACCGGGATGAGTAATCCCGGTATGCGACGCCATGGGACCAGGTGGTCTAAACCACTCTGTGACGGCCCGCCGTCGGCCCAGCAGAGGTGAGGCAGCGAACTGTGAACGGCAGCAGCACCGAACCACGTTGACGACTCCCGTGCGGCGAGGGCATCGCCGACACCAGTGGGATGTTCTCTCCACTCGGCTCTGCTGGTTGGAGGCGTAGCGAGCATCCAGCTCAGGACGCGGATGAAACTTCGGCTGAGCTGTGGCGTGCGTCGCGGATAGGGCCTCCTGCCCGGTGGAGGCTTGTCAGGGCTTGTCGGTAGG